>JAEUSC010000305.1 GCA_016789035.1 Candidatus Omnitrophota bacterium | reverse complement strand
GTTGCACCGTGAATGCCGTCCCTCCCGGTCTTTCCACCCATGACAACAATCAAATCACCTTTTCGAACAGATTTTATTTCTTTTCCTTTAGGAATAAGACCGACATTGCCGCAGAAAACCAATGGGTTTCCGATAAAATGCCTATCAAACACAATGGCCCCATTGACCGTGGGAATTCCCATCTTATTACCATAATCACGGACGCCGCTGATAACGCCTTTCATCACACGTTTCGGATGTAACGTTCCTGGCGGGAGCTTATCAAAAGTAACATCTGGAGGCGCAAAACAAAACACGTCGGTATTGCAGATAGGTTTAGCTGCCAATCCTGTGCCGAGCGTATCACGGATGACACCACCCACCCCTGTGTTAGATCCGCCAAAAGGTTCCAAAGCCGACGGATGATTGTGCGTTTCAACCTTAAAGCAAACGTTGTAATCTTTATCAAACTTAATCACGCCGGCGTTGTCATGAAAAACTGAGACACACCATGGCTTATTAAGTGTTTGGGTCGCTTTGATGATCGTAGATTTTAAGAGATTCTTGATTGTCTGCGTCTTCGTTTTTCCATCTTCAATATGCTTCAGACGGATATTACCGCGAAAGGTCTTATGCCGGCAATGTTCACTCCACGTCTGGGCAATCGTCTCCAGCTCACAATCCGTCGGATTACGCTGCAATTTCTTAAAATACGTTTGAATAACCTTCATTTCATTGACATTCAAATACAACTGCCCTTCCCGGCTTATTTTCAAAAGTTCACTATCTTTGGCACCGATCAAATCCACCTGCAGAAGGTCAACTCGTCGGTGTTCTGTGGTTCCTAAGCTTAAATTCTTGTATTCGGCAGGAAGATCCGTTACAACATGTTGAATCAGCTTATTCGAAAGGATTTTACTGACGATAAAATCCGCATCTTTGCTGGAAAGAGTCCCGTAAAACAGGTACTTTTTGGAGGTGCGGACAGCGGCGACTTTGGCAATCCCTAAATCCTTAATCCCTTTTAAGGTGGATTGCTCAACCGGATCCATAACACCCGGATTATAGGCAATCTCGATTACCTGAATATCCTTTTCGGAAGGGGGCGTAATATCCGATTCACTAACTATAGAGTAGGTTTGAACTATGGGATCAGTTAACAGGTCGCGGGCGATTATTTCAACTCCACTTCGATTGATATCGCCGTTTATTGTATAAACCTCAACAACCTTAACTTCCCGGATGGAATGAATTCCACAATCGAGGATATCTTTGTGGACGCTGTCGCCGGCTGCGTCAAAAATGCCGGGTTTGTCTTTGATTTCAACACGCCAGATCATGATGATGATACGAAAATTGTAGCCGGACTCGGAAGCCCGCTTCTACAAAAAGGTTCATTTGAAATTATCGCGATACGCGGCGTAAAACTTCCTGATACGCCTGTTCAATATTGCCAAGGTCTCGACGGAAGCGATCTTTATCCAATTTTTCTCCGGTTCCAATTTCCCATAACCGGCAAGTGTCAGGCGAAATTTCATCAGCCAAAATAATTTCGTCCTTATAGCGACCAAATTCTAACTTAAAATCAATCAGCTCAATATTTAAGGCTGCAAAAAACTCCTTCATAGCATCATTGATCTTAAAAACCATGGTCTTAATTTTCTCGACTTCCTGGTCTGTGGCATAATTCAAAGCCCGGATATGATATTCCGTGATCATCGGATCGCCCAATTTATCTTCCTTATAACAAAATTCTAAAATCGGGCAGGCCAGGGTAGTTCCTTCCGGAAGCCCTAACAACCGACAGAGAGAACCGGCCGCGCGGTTACGGATGATAACTTCTAAAGGGACAATTGATACTTTCTTGACTAACATTTCACGCTCATTTAACTGCTTGACGAAATGCGTCTTAATTCCCCGGGACTGAAGCATCTCAAAAATCTTAGTCGATATTTTGTTATTAATAACACCTTTTTGATCAATGCTTCCCTTTTTAGCTGCATTAAAGGCGGTAGCGTCATCTTTAAAATACTGAATCACAAGGTCCGGATCATTGGTGGTATATAGGATCTTGGCCTTGCCCTCGTAGATTTTATCGAGTTTTTCCATTACTTAATCCCCACTTGTTTGAAAATCCGGTCGCGATGACGGATATAGTATTTAATGTCAAAGCAAGCATCAATTTCATTCTTAGAAAGATACTTTCTTACTTTGCGGTCACGGTACAAAACATCCTTAAATTCACTTGTTTCCTGCCAAACTTGCATGGCACAAGCCTGGATGATGGAATAAGCAGCGTCTCGAGTCAGCCCTTTTTTCATCAACTCCAAAAGGATGCGCTGTGAATAAATCAAACCTCTGGTCTTACCGAGATTAGAGATCATATTCTTTGGATAAACCAGCAATCCTTCAACAATTGGGATAAATTTATTAAGCATATAATTGAGTGTGATCGTGCTATCCGGAAGGATTACACGTTCTGCGGAGGAATGACTGATGTCTCTTTCATGCCAGAGACTGATATTTTCGACCGCAACCGTTGCATTAGCCCGAAGGATGCGTGCTAAACCGGTGATCCGTTCACAAGTCACGGGATTTCTCTTATGAGGCATCGCTGAAGATCCAATCTGGCCTTTGAAGAAAGGTTCTTCAACTTCCAAAACCTCAGTCTTTTGCAGCAAGCGAATTTCCACTGCAAACTTACTCAATGAGGAACCGGCAAGGGCCAACGCTTGCATAAATTCGGCATGATGATCTCTTTGAATAACCTGAGTGGCTACATTTTCCGGCTTTAATCCTAATTTTTCACACACATACTGTTCAACAAACGGATCAATATTCGCATAGGTTCCGACAGCTCCGGAAAGTTTTCCAATGCGCATATTTTCACGGGCGCGCTCCATGCGTTCAAGATTCCGTCGGGTCTCGTCATACCACATAGCTAATTTCAAACCAAACGTTGTCGGTTCGGCATGAACCCCATGGGTACGCGCGATGCACGCGGTATCCTTATACTTTTTGGCCTTTAACTTCAAGACTGCCAATAGCTTTTTCAAATCGGCAATAATTAAATCGGTAGCTTCAATACACTGGACAGATAGTGAAGTGTCCAACAAATCGGAGGATGTCAGTCCCATGTGGAGGTATTGCGCATCAGACCCTAAGCTTTCACCCACATTCTGAATAAAGGCCACCACATCATGTTTTGTCTTCTCTTCCAGACGACGAACTTCTTCTAAATCAAACTTGGCATTTTTACGTATGTTATCAACCGCTTGTTTAGGAATTTGACCCAACTTTGCCATCGCTTCGCAAGCTAAAATTTCTATGTTCAACATAATTTCTAACTTACGCTGGTCAGACCAAATGCGCCCCATTTTGGAAAGGGTATACCTCTCAATCATACATTTTGCTCCTCGTTTTGTTGTTCTGGAAGGGGAAGAATTTTATCTAGCGGAAAAATATAATTTTATGAATGAACTTAAGAAATTTCCCGCCTGAAAATGGAAGTAATATAACAAAGTTTATTTTTAAAATCAACGAAAATTACAAAAATATCACAATAATAGATTGCAAGACGTTTATTTTTAATAACTTACATAAAAATTAATCATTCTCCTTGGGGATAAATCCAACCTCTTAAAATCAACTAAAATGAATTATTTCCAATGATTTAGGAACGAAAAGAAATTACTGAATATCTTTAGGCATTTTGTCCTTCAAGTATTCCATATTTACATCGACACTTTCTTTCATAATGAGAGGTATAGTTGCTTGCAATTTCTTACCGGAAGGAGAAGAATAAAATGCAATATAATAGTCTAGCTCATCCTGAGTGAAATGTTTATCATAGAGTGGCAGTAAGTTGTCGACGATTTCATCCACATTAAGGACTTTTCTCATCTGCGCCCTATAATTTGGATGCATATTATCGAGCATCTGTTCGAAGTTCTTAGCCATAAGCTCTTTTACACCCAAAATTTCGACAAATTTCTTAACAGCATCTTTCTTAGATTTACTCCGAATAATTTCCAGCTTGGCCTGACTCGCCTTGGCAACATTTGTCAATGCTGCCAAGTCTTTGTTTATCTGCTCTTTAGAAACTTCGGTGACAGCCGCTTTATTATCAAACGGTTTACCGTCAACTGTTAAGATCTGACTTAAGTTAAAAGAAGTGATTTCACCATCCAATTCCACTCTTAAATTTTTATCATTCCGGCCAACTATTTTGCCATTGATCGTGGTTCCATCGGAAAGCACAATGACTTCGGCATAAACAAAGGGATTGACTGCCAAAACCATCAACAATACCAAAACTAGCGTCTTTTTCATGATCACCTTCCTCTAATTAATATGTCGGCGTATATGGACACGTCCCTGCCGTACACACAGGCAATGAAGTGGGCAGCGTTATCGAATAAGTCCACCCGGTGCGTGTCGCCGAGCATTGCGGCGCTGTATTTGTACACGAATAGGTGACCCCTTGCTGTTGTGAAATGTTAAGTTTCAACTCGTCATTAATACTGTGAACATCCACTGTAGTGGCAGATGAAGGATAGTAACTGCTGTTACGTGCCAAATAACGCTGTTGGGCTGCGGCAATCAGCTTTAAATTGCTGACCGCATCTTTTGCAACGGCAATATCAATTGTCCGTTGGTAATTCGGGATACCAAAAAGCGCAATCACACCTACAATCACAACGACTATCATTAACTCCATAAGGGAAAATGCTTTTACAGACATACCTATTATCCTAAATTGGAAAGATTATTTTTTGGCCTTGCGCTTGATTCTAACAACACCCTTTTTGCCGTCAAGCGAAATGCTATTTTATATCCAGAATATAGTATGCGAAACTTGTATTGAAGGTAAAAAATTTGTGTGCTAGGATAGCGCCCATATTTTGATTCAGAAGCACTATTATGATAGAAAAAATCAGACAAAACATCGAAATCAGTCTCGCCTCATTCCTGGAACGTGTTAAAACGGATTATAAACTGCACCTGGTGAGCCCTGTACTCTTTGAAAGCATCAAAGATTTCACATTACGAGAAGGTAAACGCATCCGGCCGCTTCTGTTAATTCTGAGCTATAAGGGTTACGCGCGCCACAAAAAGTCCATCTCTAAAGACATTTACAATGCTTCGACATGCATGGAATTCTTACATAATTTCATGCTTATCCACGATGATATCATCGATTGCTCAAATTTAAGGCGCGGCAAACCCACCATGCACAAATTACTGGCCCATGCAGTGAAAACCGACGATCCAGAAAAACTTGGCCGGGACCTAAGCATCATTGCCGGGGACATTGTCTACGCACTAGCAATCGACGCATTTTTATCTATTAACGAATCCCTGGACCGCAAAGAAAAAGCCCTAAAATATTTTGTCCAAACAGCCGCATTTACAGCCATGGGCGAGTTCATTGACACTCTTCACGGCGTTGAATCCCTCGAAAAAATCAAGGAACCGGATGTGTACCTTAACTACACATTAAAGACAGCGCGATACACCTTTGATTGCCCATTAGTCACCGGCGCAATCCTGGGTGGGGCAGATAATAAAGAGATCAAAAAGATTTCGGAATTCGCCATTCTGATTGGCCAGGCATTTCAGATCCAGGATGACATTATTGGCATTTATGAATCGGAGAAGAACATAGGCAAGTCCATTTTAAGCGATCTGGCTGAATCTAAGAAAACACTTTTAATTTGCCATGCATACGAACACTTAAAGGGCCGATCGCACAAAGAATTCATGGATTATTTCTTAAAGAAATCGAAGACGTTTGACGATTTGATTGCCGTTAGAAAAATACTGATCGACTCAGGAAGTCTCGACTACAGTCTTAATGCCATCAAAACACGTATTCAGAAATCGCAAAAAGTTTTATCTGCACTTACTATCCTCCCCGCCTATCGCAGTCTCATCGGTGATTCCTTACTTAAACTCTTTAAACAGAGTGATAATATCGCCGGACAATTGGGACGCCCTGTCCGTATCTTTTAAATCAAACGGCTAGAAAGCTCATCTAAAACCAGCCGTCCTTTGATAGTGGCTTTTAGTTGTGCATTATCTCTTAACAAAAATCCCTCTTTTACAAATTCCTCCAATATAACCAATCGGTCTTCACTTAATCTATACGCTAGCGCTTGTTGAATCCTTTCGATATCGATGCCTTCATTTTTCCTCAGCCCCAAGAGGATCCGTTCCATCAGCAGGGTTTCCTGCGAGAGCTCTTCAAACCCATCACACGGGCTGACACCTAATTCTACCCGCTGCAAATATTCAGCAAGCTTAGAAACATTCCATGAACGCCGATTATCCATAAAACTATGGGCGCCCACACCCAGACCGATATAGGAGTGACCATTCCAGTAATTCGAATTGTGGACCGACTCAAATCCCTTTCTGGCAAAATTACTTACCTCGTATTGCTTTAAGTCATGGTTTTCTAATTGCTCACAAATAAATTGATACTGCCTTGCCTGCAAATCCTGATCGTCCAATTTCAATCTTTTCACATAAAACCTGCTATTTTCCTCGACAGTCAACCCGTACAATGAGACGTGTTCACTTCTTAAGGATTTTAGCCTCACAATATCGCATGCAATGTCATCAATTGTTTGACCGGGGAAAGAAAACATCAAATCCACATTAATATTTTCAAAACCTCCCGCTCTGGCTGATTCATATGCTTTTAACGCCATCTCACTGTCATGATTACGCCCAAGAAATTTCAAACGGCTATCATCAAATGATTGAATACCAATGCTCAGACGATTAAACCCCATCGAATTTAGAAATCGCGCCTTTGTCAGATCCAAGTTCTCTGGGTTTGCTTCAATAGTCCACTCGGCCTTACGATCTACCTCAAAATGGTTATTGATAAAATCAACCAATCTTCCAATCTGCTGCTGGTTTAATAATGCCGGCGTGCCGCCGCCCCAGTAGACGGTATCAACTGGTTGATTTTTGTACGGACGCGCCTCTGATTCAACAGCACGAATGTACTCATCCATTCTTTGGCCCTGACCAACAGAGACAACAAACGAACAAAATAAACATTTGCGCGAACAAAACGGAATATGTATGTACAAAGATTTTTTCTGCATTTTAATAACAAAATCAATCAATAATTTTTATCGTAAATTATAAAAATAAATTATCTCGTCGACAAAATGATGAAAATGAAATAAAAATCGTTAAAATTTTTTAAATAATTTTTGCATCAGTTTTTATGTATGTTAATATTAAACCAATAATAATTCATTTCCAGAAAGGAGAAAATTCATGGCCACAAAAAAGAAAACAGCCAAGAAGAAAACAGCCAAAAGAAAATAAGTATTCTCCATTCTTTTCAAAATAAAACCCTTCGAAATTCTTCGGAGGGTTTTATTTTTACAGCAACTTTTCCGCATTTTTAATTCATGCCGATCCGGCTTTTTCCTTCTTGGAAAAAAAGACCGAAAAAAGCACTCCGAGTTCATATAAAACAACCAATGGAAGAGCCATCAATAACTGCGAAACAACATCCGGCGGGGTCAGAATAGCACTTATAATAAAAACAGCCATTATCACATGCCTGCGGAAATGTCTTAAAAATTCCGGCGTAGCAATACCAATCTGGACTAGAAAAATAAGGGCCAGCGGCAATTCAAACACAACTCCAAATGATACAAGCAGGTTCCCAATAAATGAAATATAACTTTTAATACTGATCATGGGAACTACATTTTCCGTCGAGAAACTGAATAGAAATCTGATCGCAAACGGAGCAACCACATAAAAAGCGAAAGCCGCGCCCAACAGAAAGAAAAACAAGGAACAAGGACCGAACAACACAATATATTTACGCTCCTTATCGGTCAAAGCCTCCCATGCAAATGCCCAAACCTGATATAAAAAGACTGGTGAAGAAAAAATAAAAGCTTCCAGCAGCGTCAGCATCATATAAGCTGAGAATGCTTCACCCGGCGCCTGAAAAACGACCGAACCAACTGGATTAATAACAAAAGGAAGGATCTTGGATGTTAACGGATACGCAATAAAACAACACACAACATAAACACCAAGATATTGAAGAACTCGCCATCGCAGCTCTTCAATATGACCCAAAAACGATGATAACTTTGTTTCGTTTATCACTATTTTTTGTCTTCGATGGCATCTTTAATGGAACCTTCAACATCTTTACTAGCTTTCTTAAATTCTTTGATAGCCGATCCGATGGCCGCGCCGACTTCCGGCAACTTCTTGGCACCAAACAATAAGACAAAAACAAACGCAATTAATAAAACTTCTCCCATTCCTATTCTACCCATAACATCCTCCTTGATGGATATCGTCAAATTCCTAAACTGTTTATGCAGGAATGCGCTATTTTAAAGGGAAAGGTTATTGTCCACAAGAAAAAACATGAGCGAACTTGCTCGTTAAATCTCAAAACTTCTTATAAAACCTTTTTAATCATTTGCGCGATGCGTTCGACCTCATCATCAAAGTGAATCAAATCGACAACCCGCCCTTTAGCATCAATCAAGTATACCAAGTCCGAATGATCCATGAGATAACCCGCTTCCGAGTCCATCTCAACTTTCTGATACGATGCCTTATATGAATCAACGACTTTGTCGATTTCCTGTTTGGTTCCCGTCAGCCCTATCATGTTCAGTTTAAAATATTTTAAGTATTCTTTAAGCTTTTGTGGCGTATCCCGCTCCGGATCAATTGTAATAAACACCGTCAATATTTTGTTACCATCCCCTCCTAAAATACGGTATGCCCGGCTCAATTTAGAAATCGTTACTGGACAAATGTCCGGACAGGTCAGATAACCAAAGAACAACAGCACAATCTCCCCGCGATGGTCACGCAAATGAAAATCTTGGCCATCCTGATCCTTCAAAGAAAAATCCAATTCAGGATTCATGACCGTATAATATTTGATGTCTTTCTGGTGTTTCTGCCGGCTTAAAGTGAGCACCAATAAGAAAACAATGGCGATCGAAACAACGACCCCAATGTACGGCAAAGCCTTTGAATGTTTCCCGTTCATTGTTAATCCTTCTGGTTATTGTTCCTATTCCTGAGGCGCCTTAGCTACAGCATAAATGGTCTTGAAGGTTCCATCAGCAAATTTCAAAGTAAGATCGATTTTATCTCCCACTTTAAAAGAATCTGGGAGTCCAAAAATCATCAAGTGAAGACCTCCCGGTTTAAGTTCCATTTGCGTACCGGGTTTAATCCTTATCTCTTTGACTTTTCGCATAGTCATTTTTCCGTCAACATTATCCATAGTATGCATTTCTACGGTTTTTACCTTAACAGAAGTGACGGCCCGCAAGACCAAATCGCCGCACGATTTGCTTTCTAAAGTCATATAAGCCGCGCTATTAGGCCTTTCTCCTGGAAGCCACCGAATCCAAGGATCATGGACAACCACTTGCGGTTCAACCGACTGTGCTATCGGCATCATGCAAATAAACATTCCAAAGAGTAACGGCAATACTTTCTTCATATTTTCCTTTCTGGAAATCATTTTTCCTTTTGCAATGAGATTAAATATAGGCTGATCGCTTCCAATTCTTCATCAGAAATGTGCTGAAACGCAGGCATTACAGTGCCTTGCTCCTTAATTCCAAACTTGATGGAATGCTTGATACTGTTTTTGTCCTTCCCAAAACGATACGAATTGCCATCAGTAAAATTCGTCGGCATCATTTCACGCTCTAACTTGCGCATCCCTTTACCGTCCCCCAAGACTCCATGACAGACGGCACAACCGTACGATAAGTATAACTCACGCCCTATATCCTCAGGCTGATTCTGTGCCAAGCCGAAGCTGTTAAAAAATACACCGGTAAAACACACTAGAAGAATGCTGCGGAAAATTGTTCTCATATCAAAGCCCCTGAGAAGTATCGTCGGAAACAACAACACATCCGGCAGATAGATTGGTATCTTTATTTGAAACAAGACGCCCCTCTGTGTCAAAGGTCTTTACCTGAACCAATTGACCGCGAATATAAAGGGCCTCTTCTTTTAGCACTCCATTTTCATAGTATTCCCTCATGGGCCCGTCTTCAGAATTATTCACATACATCGTTTCTCCCTGAAGCTTACCGCTTGGGTAATAGGCTTTTACAGGACCATTGATTTTTCCGTGTTGGATACGTTGGACGAAGGCCAGCTGGCCGTTCGGGTGGTATTCACGGACATAGCCGTCTAATTTTCCGTCCTTGTACTCGGATTTGGACCGGATCCTACCATCTTCATAATACTCTTTGTGAGTACCGCTCAAACGAAACTCCTCTGCCTGAATTGGCTGCGATATCCCTGCCAGAGCTAAACACATGATAAACACCCTTAAGAACATTTTAG
>JAEUSC010000205.1 GCA_016789035.1 Candidatus Omnitrophota bacterium | reverse complement strand
TCAAATGGTCAAAACTCAATGATGTACAGTCCATACCCAATTTTTCGGTGATCATCTCCTGAAGCTTGCTACCGGATTGAGAATCCCAGATCAACCACAGTTTGGGCGAATTCTCCAGCTTTTGCTCGGCCATATAAGACTTAATGACACGCTGAAGTTCTCCGGCAAAATTATTAAAGACAGCCTCCACAATATTTCCGTTGCCTGACGGGCATAAATGCTGCATCCCGGTGCTGGACTGATATACAAACCGATATTCTCTGATATTGAGCATCATCAAATAGCTCATCTGATCATGAACGATCAGGACCATTTGATTGGGATTGTCTGTTTTCTTATAGGGAACAACATCCTTAATATTTAACGGCGTGATTTCTAAATGTTCGAATGGAATGCGCAGTTTGCGGACATCTTCAATAACATAATTTAATGTGTTCTGGTCAATCGCAGCGAGAATGACGTTTAACTTTTCTTTGGCGGTCTTATTGGCCGTATAAATGTAATCGTAAAGGTTATTGGCAAAAAACGGGAGCTTCTCGATTTCCGAGCTGATGGCTTCATCCATTTCCTGCTTTTTCATGCGCGGCATGGTGATTTGACGGATTAACGTTCCCGGCCGGCAGACGCTCACAAACAACCGTTTGGGTGCGATATTTTCTTTGACTAAAATCTCTTTAATGACACGTGTCAAATCCCCAGCGACAAGTGTATTAAGGGTATGTCCAACGCTTCCGGACTTTAACACCTCATATCCCCGGCCTGAGGACTGCATGAGGATGTACCGGATCCGCTGCGGTGTGACTTCTATATTGAGATACCCTTTGGCCATTTTTGATTGTCCTGTGACTTAAGTTAACCGGGGGCAATTTGCCCCCGGCTTTTTAATTATTTATTCCTTAATTTCCTGCTCCGCTTCCACTTGTATTATGCGGATTTAAGGCTGGCCAGCTTGGGAAGTGGGCCGTTTTATTGGCACGGAAACTTCCACCAGGGCCGGACTCAATTGAGTAAGAAATACCAAACGGCGATTGATTATTAGTCGGCATGCTTTCCAAGTACGGGTTATTGTTTGAACCTGGAGCCGTCAATTCAGCTAATGTATCGCAAGAAGCCCAGTTTCTTGTTTGTGAATAGCAAACATTAATAGCCGTATCAATCGACTTTAATGTTGCAGCGGTGTCACGCACGTTGGCTTCTTCAATAGCCTTAAGCGTGTTCGGAAGAACAATGGCTAAGATAACACCGATTACAACAAGTACGACGAGCAACTCAACTAATGAAAATCCTTTTTTCATCTTTTTTTCTCCTTTGATTCTGTTTATTGACATTTGATTCATTTCCAAATATTTTCTGTGTTTACGCTTCCAACCATACCACGAATCCTCAACATGACAAGGGAACGTGCAAATAAAAAAGAAACCGTTTCCCATGAATGTCAAGGCCGTCAAAAAATATTTTTTAAAAACAATGAATTATATGTAATTAAATGTAATTTAATGACAAACAAATTATTCTCCCGTCGGGCCAAATGACAGGAAACCAACGCCAAGCAAGCGGTTTCTAGCGGTTCATTAGCCCTTGCCAAATTCCCATGACTGGTAAATAAATGGCTAAAAGAGTACATAGCACGATCAAACCAACAACCACAATGAGCATTGGTTCGAGAAGGGTAAGAAAACGGTTGAGATGATAATCGACTTCATCATCGAAATGCTTGGTGACCTTTTCCAGAATCTGTACCAGCATACCGCTGGTCTCTCCGATCCCAACCATTTCAATAAGCATGACAGGAAAATCTTTGCATTTGCGAAAGGCGTCGTTTAAGGATGACCCGTGTTCAATTCGTGTCTTGACTTCACGGATATCACCGGCGATCTTTCGATTCGTAACGGTTGTGGTAGCCACTTCCAGACTTTCAATGATGGGAACACCTGCTCCCAAAAGAATACTCAACGACCGGACAAACTGCCCCAGGGCCAGCGTGTTCATAATATTGCCAAAATACGGAATTTTCAGGACCAGTTGATCGAAATAATACGCCACCCGGTCATAACGCCGGACCACCCGCCACAAAATAATGCCGGCAATCAGAAACACAAAAAATCCCACAATAAAATATGGCGAACGAATGACCTCTGAAACAGCCATCACAAACTTGGTCAACGGCGGCAATGCTACTTTCAATTTTAATAAAACCTTCTGGAAGGCCGGAACCACAAAAGCGAACATACAAATGACTGTGATAATCGAAAAAACAATGACAATGCTGGGATAAAATGTGGCCTTCTTTGTCCGGGCAATGACGTTGGCCTTATAATCCAGATACTCTGTCAATTTATGAAGAACGGTGATCATGGCCCCGCTTTTTTCCCCAACCTGGATGAGCGCCCGGTAGGCGATCGGAAAAATGTTATTGAAATCGAGCATCGCTTCAGAAATCTGGCTTCCTTCTTCCAGCTGGGTCCGCATGTGGCTGACGACCAATTGGATCGTTTCATCTTCCGTCTGTCTCCAGAGAATGTTTGTGGCCGCCAGAATGGGAATCCCCGCCTCAATCAACGACGTGAGCCGGTGAGTGAACATAATGAGCGTTTGGAACTTAACCTTGCGATTAAAAACGCTGCCCCGGGTGACCTGCCGGGCAGAGATAAAGAAATAATCGGACTGTTTTAATTTGGACTTTACTTCCTTTTTATCTTCGGCAATCATCAACCCATGCAAAGGACGACCGTAATCATCTTTCACCCGATAAATATAATAAGCCATTTTATTCCTTCTCCATAAAGGTGATGCCCATGATTTCTTCCAACGTTGTCACTTTACTTAACGCCTTTTCAAGACCAGCCAAACGCAGTGTCTTCATTCCCCTGGCCACGGCTGCCTTGGTAATGTCTGCCTCACTGGGCGATTTTAGAATCAACCTTTTAACTTCCTCATTTACTGGCAAAAGTTCGTAAACGGCCACGCGTCCTGAGTAACCTGTGTCAAAGCATTGCTCGCATCCCACCGGCGCTGCCAGGGTTACATTCGCCGGAATCTCCGAGCCAAAATCTTTGAGACTTCTGATGATTTCTTCCGAAGGAACATATTCTTTCTTGCAATGCGTACACAACCGCCGGACCAACCGCTGAGCAATGACGGCAATCACAGAGGACTGAATCAAAAATGGTTCAATTTTCATATCCAGCAAACGCATGATGGCACCCGCTGCCGTGTTCGTATGGAGCGTCGATAGAACCAGATGGCCGGTCAAGGCCGCACGGATGGCGGTCTCCGCCGTTTCCATGTCGCGAATTTCCCCCACCATGATAACATTGGGATCATGTCGCAACATTTGACGAATAGCAGTTGCAAAAGTATACCCGGCTTTCACATTGATCAATGTTTGATTAACCCCCGGAATTTTATATTCCACCGGATCTTCAACCGTAATGATGTTCCGGCACGGCTGATTGAGCGTATTGATCATGGAATAAAGAGTGGTCGTCTTACCCGCCCCCGTCGGCCCGGTAACCAAAATCATTCCGTAAGGCCGGCGGATCAATTTCTTAATCAATTCAATCTCATGGACATCCATGCCCAGCGTATCCAAAGAAAATTTAGTGAATGACTTATCCAAAAGACGCATAACCATGTTTTCGCCCATGATATCCGGCAACGTGGAAACACGCACATCATAATCACTGTACTGCAACGGAAGAAGCATACGCCCATCCTGCGGACGTCGGGATTCGGCGACATCCATTCCGGAGAGAATTTTGATGCGGGTGAGAACCTTACGTTCCAAATCTTTAGCAATCGGCGTTTTTTCATACAGAACACCGTCAATGCGAAAGCGGACGCGTAATTTATCGACCATGGGTTCCAGATGAATGTCAGAAACCCTCTCTTTGATAGCAAGCGCAATCAACGATTCCACCAAACTGATAACCGGGGCAATTTCCGTCTTGACGTCTTTGGCAGGTGCCATGGAGCGGGCCGCCTGGAACGACTCGGCGTGTCTTTCCAGACTCTCCATAATATCTTTATTACCCGCTAACACAGGTTTAACCTGAAGACCGCAGTTGTACTGGATTTCTTGCAATGCCGAAACATCCAGAGGATCATTGATCGCAATGGTAATCGATTGGTCAGTGGCTTCAATAGGAAAAACTTTGAGTTTTTTTAATGTCTCGAAAGGAATGACACCAAACACACGTTCTTCAATGCGGACTTGAGAAAGGCTGACGAACGGAAGCTGATAAATACGGGCAATAACTGTAAGAACCTGATTCTCTGTGACGAACTTTCTGTCTATTAAAATCTCGCCGACTTTTCGTTTGTCTTTTTTCTGAACTTCCAATGCCTCGGCAAGTTGAGCTTCGGTAATCATTCCTTCATTGATCAGCAATTGACCGATTTGCAGAGGTTTGTTAGTTGCCATAAGATTTCAGGATCTCAGGTAATTATTTTTTGTTAACAATTGTTTCATTTTATCGCATCGGTTCCACATTAAGAAGCGATTATTTAAAAAATAATCATTTTTTCCCCATAAAGTCAACAACACAGTAAGTGTAGCTTGCCGTCGAGCATTTCGCCAATGGTCCAGAAAAATTAAATTGCAATATTTAACAATATGTTTCTTAAAATGACAATATCGGCAGGATTATTAATGAAAAGGACGGCTTAAATCGTATAAATACACGGCAGATTTTTGTGCATAAATTCCTACAGCACCCCGGG
>JAEUSC010000195.1 GCA_016789035.1 Candidatus Omnitrophota bacterium | reverse complement strand
CATGGCCACTTTCATTCTTCGCTTGATTAACGACTTAATAAGATCGGTCATATCATAAGGCCTGTCGGCAGGAATAAGGTCCACGGCAGCCGGACTCACCACATATACTCCAGTTGACACGTTGAATGTGTATTCCGGTTTCTCAACGATACCGGTTACGTTTCCTCCCGTCTTAAAATGCACCAGTCCGTGGGGAATTCTATGATGTTGAACTGAAGATAGAATAGTCAAACACGCCTTTTTGGCGTTATGGTATTTAATGACTTCGGAAAAATTGGCTTTCACAATGACATCACAATTAGAAACGATAAACGTAGACCTGATCTTTTCCTTGAGAAGACGAAGACTCCCGGCAGTTCCCAAAAACATGTCTTCCCTCAAAAATTCAATCATGTAATCCCGTTCAATATAATTAAAATACGACTCAATCATGGCGGCTTTATAGTTTAACGTCAGGTAATATTCCTTGGCCCCTTGTGCGCGAAACTCGTCAATGATCACTTCCATGATTGTTTTGTCACCGATAGGAATGAGCGGCTTAGGGAGTATTTTGGTAAACGGCCCCATGCGTTCTCCCTTCCCGCCAGCCATGATCACAACCGGAGCATTGACCGGGCCCACCGTCAAAGTCGGATGCTTTTCAAACTCCAGAAAGACCTGCTTCCAGGTCACGAAATCAACAACACGCTGTTTATCATCCACGATCGGCAAAAGCTCAATTTTTCTTCCCAGAATCAGTTCTCGAGCTTTCTTGTCTGAAAACCGCGTTTTGTATAAAACTGTGGGTTTGCGGTTATAAACGTCCTCTATGGATTCGTCAAGACTCTTTCCCTTGAGAATATAGCGCCTGATATCACCGTCTGTGATCGTACCCAGCAATCTCCCGCGCCCGTCAACCACCAGAAGAACACGCGCTGCGGTCTGATTGAGTTTCTTAAGCGACTCTTTTACTGTTGTGGACTTATATATAAATAAATCTTTGAGGACTGGCATGATTAACCCTTCTTAACTGGCAGTTCATGAAACGACTTCATAATCAGCGAATTCAAGGAATGACTTTTAAGAACTCTCTTAATCCTGGCTGCGGTTTGTCCATCCCCGTAAGGATTAACGACGCTCTTGAGTTTTCCTTGAAATGCAGGTGTAGACAACTTGCGCAGTGCCGACCGTATTTCTTGAATTTTTGATCCGCAATGGATCACGCTTGAGGCAGTTATCCGCCCCATTTGACGCTGACCAACATCAATGGTCCCAATATTAAAACTCGGCGCTTCAATAATTCCGCTTGAAGAGTTTCCGACAACCGCATCCATCAACTTCATCATCGACAGATAGCGCAATTGCCCCAACGATGCATACACAAAGGCAATTTTGGCATGGGAACGAACAAAGCGGTCGATCATTGTATTGATTCTCCGGCCTAAAGGATCTGCATTGGCCTTTGTGAAAATAAGATGAGTCTCTTTGAGCGAGCCGAGAACCGACAAAAGATTGCTAAATTGCCGCTCACTGTCTTTCTCGAGAGTGACGGGATGAAAAGTAATAAGAAAATTTTTAGACCCGAACCGCATATTCAAATTACTTTCAAGTTGCTCTCTCGACAACAATTTCAATAACCGGAGATTATCAAGGCCTATGGCACCTACATTAAAGACTTTCGACGGCAACTCCCCCATCTGGATCACCTTACGGCGATAGGCTTCGGTGGACGTAAAGTGCAAATGACTCATTTTTGTGATGGCATGACGCATGGCCTCATCCATAAGACCATACGTTGCTTCCCCGCCATGGAGATGTGCAATAGGAATCCTTGCCGTCATGGCTGCAATCGCCGCAGCAAAGACCTCATAACGATCTCCCAAGAGAACCAGAATATCGGGCCTCAATGACTCGAACGCCTTTGAATATTTAATGACAGCCGTTCCGATTGAAGTGCTCAGGCCGACGGATGTGTCGCAATCAAGAGGTATTGGTATCTTAAAATTAATCGACATACCGTCCTCTTCTATGTGACGGTAGGTCGATCCAAATTCTTTGGATAAATGCGCCCCGGAAACAATCAGTTGCAGTTGCAAAGATGCATCCTGCTGAATTTCTTCCATCAGCGGACGTAATAAACCATACTCGGCCCGCGTTCCTGTAAAAACGCAAATTCTACGCTTCATCCAATCTCCTTTAAAAGCATAAAACTTTCCGCATATTTACATCCGCCCATCCCGCCCCTAAAGGTCCCCAAAGCTGTAATATTATCGATACTCCGCGGGAACGGACGATCTTTAATCTCTGTTTTGTAAAGTTTCATTATCTTGACCTTTTGGTCCATGAATTTGGATACATCGACAATCACGTTGGGAACAAAGGCATTAGAGCCTACGGATGGGGCAAATTCCGTCTCACTGATGGTCTCCATCATCAACACTCGACGGATAAAAGGATACCGGAAACTTTTCGTACAGCTAAACGCCGCTTCAAAAATTCTTTTATGATCGCTGTGCACATCTGCAAAAAATGGAAGATACACCACCGTGGGCTTCACGCTTTTGATAACCGCGGCAATCTTTTCGACCAATTGTGATATGGAGATTTCATCAACTTTGGTGGTTGGAATGTCCAATCGATGAATACCCGAAAAACGATAGGCCCTGCCAACTGCTTGAATCTGTTTTTCCCGAAGAAGAACGTCATCTGCAGAAAAACCCTGATTCTCCAAAACGCTGGTCACAAGCATCCAGTGAATTTCGTCTCCATTCGCTCTATGTTTTAAAAGCGTACCTCCGCAACCAAGAGTTTCATCATCAGGATGAACTGCAACCACCAAGATTTTATCTTTCATCGAATATATTCTCCTTTGGCCGGAAGATGTTTGAATTCATGCTCGATTAACCAGAGTGCCTTATCGAAACATTTAACGAGGATCAAGTTATTGCGCACATCAAGTATTTTGCCGGGTTCCGCATCAGGTGCACCGGAATTTGCCCGTTTCACCCGCCATATTTTTATATCCTCCCCTCGGAAAACAACGTGGGCGCCGGGATAGGGCTTAGCCAACGCACGAACCAGACAATCGATCGCCTGTACACTCATACGAAAATCGATCTGCCCGTCTTCTTTAGAACGTTTACGCCAATACGTTGACTTGCGATGATCCTGTTTTCTTCGGACAATTGTGCTTTTCTTTAATTGTTGAACTAACAACTTTAATTGACCGCCCGCGGTCTTTACGATTTTCCGGTAAAGAGACCCGGCATTGTCCTGGGATGTGATCGTCACTGGTTTTTGACTGATAATGTCCCCACTGTCCGCTCCATGATCCATAAAGAAAAATGTCGACGCCGTTTTCTTCAACCCCAGTGCAAGAGCCCAAATAAGAGGATGCCGGCCCCTGTTGTGTGGCAATGCAGCCGGATGATATCCGATAACCCCTTGAGGTGCAATTTTTAAAACCTCATCGGCGAGTATTTGGGAAAGCCCAAAACAAAATATGATATCGGGCTCAAAAGATGATATCCACCGGATTGCCGCCGGTTCATTGACATCAACGGCATAGTAAATAGGGATGTCCGCCTTCCGGCATGCCGAGGAAAGATCGGCGAAATCTGCATTCTGAGACGACTGTTTCTTTGTAACTACACCGACGACACCGGATTTAGAGCGGATCAAAATATGCAGCATTTCCAGACTGAAATCGACCGTACCGATAAAAATAATCTTCACAGCGCCACCATCTCATTTTCCTTAAAATTCCTTTTAGCCTTTTGCCCGATAACTTCATGCCATCGCATCGGTGTAAGGCCGCGGGCCGGTCTTTTGACGGCAAGGTTATCTTCGGAAAAGAGCTCGCCTTTGACGATAGCACGTTTGGCAACAATACTGCGGCGGATTGCGCCGAGGTTTTTGAGTTCGACAGCAGTGGGACGTTTGATCCCATCACCTAAAGCTTCCTGCACATGACGGACAGCGCTAACCATTGCTTTTAATTCTTCCGGTTCAAGCGATGCCTGATGATCAGGGCCGGGCATCGATCGATCCATCGTAAAGTGTTTTTCAATAATGCAGGCGCCCATTGCCGCGGCCGCAATGGCTGCTTCGATCCCAAGCGTGTGATCAGAA
>JAEUSC010000124.1 GCA_016789035.1 Candidatus Omnitrophota bacterium | reverse complement strand
GCAATTATATTTCAGACCTTGCAGGTCCCATCGAAAATTTTGCGACAGGTGCATCTTTGTGCAGTATTTAAGAAATATTTAACCAGGAACTCATTTCGCCGTATGAAAAATCATTTGGTCCGTCAAAAGGAAATTGTTGTTCTTTTTTTCTACTTTTTTCTGGCTGCGGTGTGTCCTGAGGTTTTTGCCGCATTGCCTCTTACGTTGACCCCGCAGGACAGGGTGCTGATTTTAGCTCCTCATCCCGACGATGAAGCCATCGGCACCGGAGGTGTCATTCAAAGGGCCGTGGGAATGGGGATTCCTCTGAAGGTTGTCTATCTGACCAACGGCGAGAACAATCAGCTGGCTTTTATCGTTTATAAAAAGCATCCTGTTCTTAACAGGTCCGGACTGCTCAAAATGGGGGAGATCCGAAGGCAGGAAGCGGTCATGGCCATGCAGTCTCTGGGTGTTCCAGCGGAGCAGCTCATCTTTTTAGGTTATCCGGATTTCGGAACAAATGAAATTTTCACAAAATACTGGGGACGGCAAAAGCCTTTCCGGAGCATGCTGGCACGCGTCTCTTCAGTTCCGTACCCCGAGGCGTACTCTTACAATGCGCCTTACCAGGGGGAAAGCATTCTGCGGGACATTACGAAAATAATTAAGGAGTATCAGCCTACAAAGATTTTCGTCACATTACCGGCGGATACGAATTTTGATCACCGCGCCTTTTATCTTTTTCTTCAGGTGGCCTTGTGGGATTTAGAGGGAAAGATTCCGGTGCCGGAAATTTATCCCTACATTGTTCATGTGGCCAAATGGCCTTCGCCGCGCGGTTTTCATCCAGATTTGCCGCTGGAGGTTCCGGAACGTCTGGAAAATTCCGGTCTGGACTGGTCTTCTCTAGATTTGACCCCTGGTGAAATCAGTAAAAAACGCGACGCTACCCGGTATTACCGCAGTCAGAATGCCTACAATCCCAGATATCTGCCTACGTTTGCCCGCAAGAACGAGTTGTTCGGCCGTTTCCGGGACATCATTCTGGAAGATAAAAATACCCAGATTGCCTGGGAAGATTGCACCCGGCCTCAGACCGTAACGCATTTGATTGATGAAAACAAACGCAGTGTTGTCCAGTCCGTGTCTTACGCCCAGCAAAATGGAAAACTGTTTGTGCGCTTGGTTGTTAACCGTCAGGAGTCGGAGGTTTTGAGAATCAATATCTTTTTAATCGGTTACCGTAAGGAAACGGATTTTGCGCAGATGCCTAAGATCCGGATCAATGTCAATTTTGACCGCTTCGTTTCTGTTTTTGATAGGTTTGAACGTCTCCAAATTACCGGGATGACCCTGACGACAAAAAATAATGTTCTGTTAATTGAGATTCCGCTGTCCGCCTTGGGGGACCCTGATAAGATTCTAAGTAGTGTCAAAACCTATATTGCCGACTGGCCCCTGGAGGCCACGGCATGGAGGACGCTCATCGTCGACAAACAGGGCCGAGCGCCGTCACTGCTTGAAAGGGTGGTTGAGCGTTCACTTAAGAATGGATTGCGGCTGATTTGACGCCGGAGCTCCCCGCTCATACAATGGTTGCGGGCATTGACGAACCTCTTTATCCCATTTCCCAAAAAGTTTAAACTGCGGAGATCGCCTCGATGCGAATTCTTCTTGTCGAAGATGATAAAAAGATGGCGGGCCTTATCCAGCGTAGCCTCAAAGAACAGCATTATGCTGTTGACGTGGCGGGAGACGGTGAAAACGGCATTTTTCTGGCGGAAGTCAATCCCTATGATTTGATCGTGCTGGATATCATGCTTCCGGGCAAGGATGGTTTGTCAATCTGCCGGGAGTTACGCAAACAGAAATCGGAAACACCTGTCCTATTACTGACCGCCAAAGATGATGTCCGCGATAAAGTCACCGGGCTTGATTCCGGAGCCGATGATTATTTGACCAAACCGTTTTCCTTTGCGGAATTTTTGGCTCGGGTTCGGGTCCTGCTCAGACGCAAGCGGACCGAGCGCAGCACTCTATTGAAGGTGGCGGATTTGCAACTGAACCAAATCACGCGCAAAGTCAAACGCAGCAACAAGGAGATTATACTGACCAGCACCGAGTATGCGTTTTTGGAGTATTTGATGCTCAATTGCGGGGAGGTCGTCACACGAACGATGATTTCCGAACATGTCTGGAATGATGAGTTTGACAGTTTTTCTAACGTTATTAACGTTTACGTCAATTATCTGCGTAAGAAAATCGATGACGGCTTTTCCCATAAGCTGATTCATTCCCTTCGCGGGACGGGATACACCCTCAAGGAGTAAGATGCAAATTAACTCCATTCGTTTTAAATCCAATGTCCTCTACGCGCTTATCCTGGCCGCGATCTTATCGGTATTTGGCAGTGTCATTTTTTACGCCGTGCACCGCATGCTTTACAACGACCTGGATGAACTGTTAGGAATCAAGGCCCGTGAAGTTGCCGATATCATTCACGCCTATGAGCAAGCCCAAAATAGCGACAATGACCCGTTGGATTTAATGGCCCAGCTGTTCGGCCATAAGCAAGCGGATGCACACAAACGGATCATTGATGATTTGTGGTCCTCGGAGGTCAAGACACTCAATCTAAAGGATGATTTTCTCAATGTTCTGACGTCCCGCGGCCGTTTGATTCTTTCGTCGGAAAATGTGAAGGCCACCGAAGAAAGGCTGTTTGCCAGCCAGTTTCCGTTTGTAATCAACAAAGTTGTCTTTAAAGACTTAGAGGACAACGGCCAGCATTTGCGGGCCATTAATTTTCCGTTAGCCATCAATGATCAGTTGCAGCTTGTCATTCAGCTGGCAACTCCGCTATCCCGTACTCTGCATATTTTGGATAAGTTAAGTATGTTTATTATCCTGGCCATCCTGGGCATTTTGATTCTGACCAGTTTTCTGGGAAGTCTTTTTGCCCGCCGAGTTTTGATGCCGGTCAAGGAAATTGCTGAGACAGCCAACAATATCTCTCATAAAGAATTGAATGTGCGTGTGAAAGGTAGGCATGCGGACGAGGAGATCCGGTATCTTGTGGATTCTTTTAACACGATGCTGGCCCGGCTGGAGAAGTCTTTTACGCACATCAATGAATTCAGTTCGCACGTGGCGCACGAGCTAAAAACTCCTTTGGCTGTTATCCGGGGAGAAATTGAGCTGGCCTTAGGTGAAAACCATAATGCGCAAGAACTGCGGAAAGTTCTGCAGACCAGCATGGCACAGGTCAATCGGGTCATTAGAATTGTCAAAGACCTCTTGCTGTTAGCTAATCTTGATTACCGGGTAGACATTTTTAAATTTGAAACAATTGATCTGGTGCCGTTTATTCGGGAAATCGGTGAGAACGGAAAAATTCTCGCGAAAGAGAAGGATATTGACGTGACGGTGAAAATCCTGCCTGAGGCGGCTTTTATTAGCGGAGATAAGGTTCATTTGAGACGGTTATTTTTTAATCTCATTCATAATGCCGTCAAATTTACTCCATCGGGCGGAACAATCATTATTGTATTTCAGGCTGACACAAAGAGCGCTGTCGTCTCGGTTTCTGATACCGGAATCGGCATCGCCCAGGAAGATATGAGTAAACTGTTTACAAAATTCTTTCGAGTTCCCAAGGCGCAGGGCTTCGAAGGAACGGGACTCGGTCTTAATATTGCCCAGGCCATTGCCCAGGCGCATCAGGGCGAAATTTCTGTTCAAAGCCAGATCAGTAAAGGCTCCACATTTAGTGTCAGCCTTCCGCTTGTTT
Organism: Candidatus Omnitrophota bacterium; assembly: GCA_016789035.1. Taxonomy (GTDB): domain Bacteria; phylum Omnitrophota; class Gorgyraeia; order Zapsychrales; family Fredricksoniimonadaceae; genus JAGNTT01. The sequence goes on along the minus strand of JAEUSC010000124.1, from coordinate 4,043 downwards.
AGTCCTTCCTGCCGATTAATAGTTCTCTGCGAAATGCACCATAAGAAAATTCTTATTTTATCTTAACGTTCCTTTAATCCTCAGTTTTGTATCTTAGTGTCAGAAGCCGAAGCGGTCTTTGGGGTCAAATGTCCGGCAGGCTTAGGAAAATTCTAATCAATGGAGGGTGCATGAAAAAATCAACTTTTATTCTTATGGGTTTGCTTTTAACCAACGGACTGTGTTTTGCCGCTACACCGCCTAAGGAAAATAAGTCTATGGCAGCCATGGCGGCGCAGACGGTTCAGGGAACAATCGATTCCATCCGAAAAGGCTCTTCTTCGGAAAAGTCCGAAATTTCTCTGAAAGCTGACAATGGAAGTATGGTGAGGTTTTCTTTGTCCAGTGCGTCCATCCATGATGCCAACGGAAAAGCCATTGGTTTGGACCAGTTAAAAAGCGGCGATAAAGCTAAAGTTAAATATGTGGACACCAAAGGCGGCAATCACAAAGCCCGTTCCGTGACCCTTGTCAAATAGTGTAGTCCCCAAGGGGGCCGGGTTTTTTGCGACCGGCTTTCCTTTTTACCTTAACGTTAAGTCTCAGCGTGCAAACGGGAGGGCGGTCGATGAAGACCATAATGGTTGTCGATGATGATGAAAGAATGAGACGCATCTTGTGGGAAATGCTCAGAAAGAGAGGGTTTCATGTCATTAAGGCCAGAGATGCCGTCGATGCGCATCACCTGCTAACCGAAGGCGGCCTGGTTGATTTGGTGCTGTTGGATATTAACATGCCGGAAGTGTCCGGCGACACCTTTAATGAAGTCATACAATCATTTCATTTTAAGACACCGGTTATTGTTTGCAGCGTCTTGCCGATTGAAGAGCAAATCCGGCGCATTCCTGATGCCCGAGACTACTATGACAAATCAGAAAGTTTCGATGTTTTAATTGACAAGATCGATACGGCTTTCAATCTCGATCGGCCGGATAAGGCGATTCTTATCATGGATGATGATCCGGACATACGCTCATTGTATTGTCAGTTGCTGGCGAAGGCCGGCTATGCTGCCCTCGAAGCTGGTGATCATCCGGAAATTGCTGATTTCTTGCAGAAACAGATTGATCTGATCCTTTTAGATGTGGCGATGCCGAGAATCAGTGATCTTGAGTTCTATGCCACGATGAGAAAGGCGTATCCGCACGCGAAGGTGATTGTTTTAAGCATGTTTTCCGAAGACCGGCAGAAGGTTCCGGCTTTTAAAGCGGATGATTATTTTCACAAGACGCAAGAGTCTAACGTACTCTTAGAAAAGATCAAACGGTTGCTATAAGGAGGATTTGAAAATGAGACATCCCCAAACATTCCTGGTCATGGCTGTCGTGAGTTTGATGCTTTGTACGCATTCGGTTTTCGCCGATGATAATGTGCAGGACTTAAAGAAACAAATCGAAGAGTTAAAGGCTAAAGTGGCTACCTTAGAGGCAAACCAGTCGCGTCCGGCGGGGAGAGGTTGGCCCTCGCCACATCCATCGTTTGACAATAGCTCATGGGATCCTTTCGCAGAAATGCAGGGCATGCATGAAGAAATGAACCGCATGTTCCGCCAGGCATTTGATCGGTCTTCGAGTCCCACGCAGGGAATGTTTAGCGACCAGCTTTTTTTTGATAATTCAAATATCCAGGAAACTAAAGACGGATATCTTATCAAGCTGGATATTGACGGATTTGATAAAAACAAGATCAATGTCAGTGCCAAAGACGGTGTATTGGGTATTTCCGGCGAATACAACAATGATAAGAAACAGAATGATCAAAACGGTGTCGTTGAATCCCATAATTACGCCAAGTTTTTAAACTCCATGCCGCTGCCCAAGGACGCCGATATTTCGAAGATGAAAACTGAACAAAAAGGCGACCAGTTGGAAATATCGTTCCCGAAGAAATCCTAAGATAATCAAAGTAATGGTTCGCAGTATGATAGCCGTCGCACGCGCATTCTATCCTCAGCGCTGATGGCTCCTCGGAAGCATCCGAGCCCTTCGTAAAAATTCCTTAATGTTATTTTAATCTTGTGCTCATGGCGTTTCGCCTACGATTAAATTATGAAAATCGCTCAAGTCGCACCTCTCTATGAAAGTGTGCCGCCCAAATACTATGGGGGCACCGAACGCATTGTTTCTTATCTCACTGAGACGCTCGTTGGCATGGGGCATGATGTGACGCTTTATGCCAGTGCTGATTCTCAAACCTCGGCCAAGCTCAAGCCGGGGTGTCATCGCGCCATCCGTCTGGATAAAAAGAGTATCGACCCGGTGGCCGACCATGTTCTTTTGACGGAGATTGTTTGTCAGGATGCCGCGCATTACGACATTATTCATTCTCATATCGACTATCTGGCCTATCCGCTTTACCGGCGCATCAAAACTCCTCATGTCACCACATTGCACGGCCGGCTGGACATTCCAAATCTTTATAATCTTTATCGCGAGTTTGACGATATTCCGCTGGTCTCAATTTCTAACAGTCAGCGGTTGCCTTTGAGCTGGGCGCATTGGGTGGCGACCGTGTATCACGGTCTTCCAGAAAATCTGTATACCTTTCAAGAGAAGCCTGGAAAATATTTGGCTTACATCGGACGCATCAGCCCGGAAAAGAGGGTTGATAAGGCCATCGAGATTGCCAAAAAAGTAGGGATGCCGCTTAAGATCGCGGCCAAGGTCGATAAGGTTGATCAGGAATATTTTGATGTGTACATCAAGCCGCTTTTGGATCACCGCGATATTGATTACATTGGTGAAATCGGGGATGCTGAAAAAGATGACTTTTTCGGTAACGCTTATGCCTTTTTATTTCCAATCGATTGGCCTGAGCCGTTTGGTCTGGTCATGATTGAGGCCATGGCCTGCGGAACGCCCACAATTGCCTATTTGCAAGGTTCTGTTCCTGAGGTCATGCAAGAAGGGGTTACGGGATTTATCGTCAAAGACCTGGAAAGTGCCCTCGCCGCTGTTAAAAAAGTATCGCAAGTCAGCCGGCGCAAATGCCGCCAGGTATTTGAAGATCGTTTTACCGCACGGCGAATGGCGGAAGATTATTTGCGAACCTACCAAGCATTGATCAACGGCCGGTCCCTGCCTGAAAAGGAGCCGCTTGCATCATGAAAAATATTATTCGGGTGCAGAATCAATTTTATATTCTGGCGGATTCCTCATTGGCGGATGAAAAAAGAAGGGTTTTGAAACACGCGTATACGCTGGGAATTTTTGATCAGCGCGGCGATATCTGCCCTTTAGGTTTTGAGCACCACGGTCTTTTTTTTGAGGAGACGCGCTTTCTGTCCCGCTACCGGCTTTTGTTGGAAGAAAAAAGCCCTTTGCTTTTGAGCTCTCACATTAAGAAGGGAAATGATTTTCTCATTGTCCATCTGAGCAATCCTGATTTTACGGACCAGGATAACAAATGGCCGCGCGGCACGATTCATTTGGTGCGGACCATGATGGTTTGGGATGGAAGCTTGTTAGAAGACGTGCGCGTTTTTAACTACGGGCAGAGGCCGGTCTCATTTCATCTGGGTGTGGAATTTGAGGCCGACTATTCGGATATTTTTGAGATGCGGGGGATTCAGCGTTTGAAACGGGGAGAAAGGCTGCCCACACAGTCCAACGCGGGGGAAGTGATCCTTGGATATCGCGGCCTGGACGGGGTTGTTCGCCAGACACAATTTTTGTATCCTAAAAGTTTTCTTTATGATTGCGAAGGCCGGGTTGCCGGTGATTTTGTTTTGGAGCCGAAAGAAGAATTAAAACTGGAATTGAAATTCAATTGCCTGATGGATTCCAAAGGCCCGGCGGCCTTAGATTGCCCGCAGGTGGGGGCGATGCTTTGCGAATCAACCGAGGAATTTCGTTATCAATCCTGCCACATTGAAACATCCAATCATCAGTTCAACGGATGGATCAACCAATCCCGGGACGATCTTCACATGCTTTTGACCGAAACGCCGCAAGGGCTTTATCCGTTTGCAGGCATTCCCTGGTTTAATACTGTTTTCGGAAGAG
>JAEUSC010000109.1 GCA_016789035.1 Candidatus Omnitrophota bacterium | reverse complement strand
TCCCCAGGCATACTACTATGATTCCCCGGCATTTATGGGACTAATCAATCATGTTCTTGATAATTATGAGCCGGTCAAGAAAGGGAAGTATCTGACGGCCTTGAAATTTAAAGGGTCCCGTCAATGAGCCGGTGGAAATTAAAGCCATTCTGGCATGCCGATGATTTCGACGGTAGACAAAGCCTGAGCGCTTTGATGTGGATCGCGGTCTCTTCGTTGGTCAGTTTTGTGGTTGTTGCCTGTCTTTTTCCAGATCTTTTGATCCATCGAAGTAATCACTTGATGTACACCCACGATCTTTGCATGCCGCTGGAAGATACTTTCATTCTGGTGTCCCAATTCTTTCACGGCGGTCTGGCGTTATGGGACCGCTTTGATCAAATGAATTTTGCTTATGCGCATTTGACCGGCGGTTTTTACACGGTTGTCAATTTTGTGGTGGCTGGAATATACATTCTTGTCTCTAAATTTCTTCCGTATCCGGGGGAAGTCTTTCACAGTGTTTATACGTTATGCTTTCATGCTGTCACGATCTTTATTCGAACATCCGGTGGATATCTTCTGTTGCGGCACTTTTGCCGTCGGCAGGGCATTGTCTTTATTTCGCTTGTCATTTTTAACACCTTATTGTCCAGCTTCATGTATACCGGGCTTTTCGCCAACAACCTTTATAGTTATTTCCCGCTGATGATTTATTTTGTGATCCGGATTTTTGACCGTCGAAGGTGGGATGATGTTCTTGTTTTTATTGTATTGATGATGATTTGTGTGGCCAATTCCGCGCTGTTCGCGCTGTCCTATTTTTACGATGTTGTTCATTTCTTCATTCTTTGTGCGATCTTATTTAGTTGCTTTATTTGGAGAAATCTCCGGCTTGATCTTAAGAAAATTAAGATTAGCCGGGCGGCCTTGGGTAAAACCCTTGTCGCAGTCGTCTTGTGTTTAGCGATTATGGCGCCGTCTCTAATTCTTTTTAAGTCTTTGAAACAGGATTTCTTGGTGGCGGATTCCGGATTGGGCGGTACCAAGGGGCGGTTGAACAATCTTTTTAGCCCATCGGGATATTTTCATGCCAAGGGACGTACGGATTTGGACATGAAATATTTTTTGCCCGCTTCGCTGAATTATTTGGAGAACGTTTGGGGATCGTTTTATTTGTTTATCGGCGGCAGTGTGATTTTTTTATCCCTGATCGGCTGTGTTCTTGTCCGCAATCGGTGGATCGGCGTCGTAGTGACCACGATCGTGCTCATTCTTCTGGTTAATGAGAGAAATCCGCCGGGTTCCGTTTGGGCGCTTCCGCACTGGCTTAACGTTGTAACGAACCCGTTTGCGTTCTTATTACGCAGTTTTCATATGTCCTACATTTTGATGACATATCTTTATCTGCCGTTGGTGGCTTTGGGTTTGATGGCTTTGCGCGCGTGTTTTAAGAATGATGAACAGACGGTTGTCCGGTCGCGCATTCCTTTGGCGATAGGCGGATGTATTGTATTAACCATTCTGTTCGCATTTATACTGCCTTTTCAGTTACGGGCATATGCCCTGGGTATTGGGTTACTGTTTACAACTATTCTCTATTTAGGATGGGAACACAACCGCATGCAGGAATTCGCCTGGGGATTGTGGGTGTTTCGGTACAGAAAATATTTGGCGGCCATTTTCTTGGCGGCTGTGGGTGTTATCGAATTCCGGGCTCTTTCCGTTTATGCCAAAAGCAATGAATTTATTTTCGCGCGGATCCAGCCAAGGGTTTTTCCCATGTTGCAAGACCAGACGCCCATGATTTTAGATTTTCAGAACCCGAAAGTATTGCCGTTAAGAGAGCATTTTCGGTTCAATATGCAGACGCCGCTCATTCACGCGCATCAGAATCATTATGGGTTCTTTTATGGCTTTATGCCGATGGAAAGATTTATGCGCGAGTTGAGCATTTATGAACCACGGCCTTTGCTTTACCGGGATTGGCCTGTCCGTGATGACGTCAAGCGCTATCTGTCATCAGATACGCGCTGGTTGTTTACGGTTCCCATGGCGATATCCAGCAATTCGACAAAATTGCAGACACTCGTAGAAAAGGGACTGCAGCGCAAGATTGTCATGCTCGAGGCTCCAACGTCGTTAGAACAAAACATTCTGGGATACATTCCGCCTCAGGTTTCAGACGTAGAAAACGTCCCGATGAAAGAAAGTTCGTATCCGTTGTCATGGAGTCAGGTCCGTGTGTTGAAAACCAAGTGGGGAAGCGAATATTCCTGGCCGTTGCCGGTAGATTTTCCTAAAGAATTAACCACTACGGTCTTCGGTGAGGATCGTAATCGGATCAAGTGCACGTTAGGAAATGTCGAATTAAAGCCATCGCAGGGAAAATTAATTGTCCAGGGAACGTTTGATGTGGGTAATGTGCACGATGGCCGTTTGTCAGTGCTGCTTCCTGAAGATCGCGACGTCAGGGGAATGGATTTGACGTTGACAGTGCAGCCGTCGCCTATTAAAGGTGTTTGGCTGAATCAGCATGATCGTATGGGTTTGACCTATGACGTTTCCCAGAATGGTTGGCTGGTCATTCATTACCCGTTTGATCCCAAATGGCGGATCACCGTCGACGGGAAACATGTTCAGGTCTTTCGGGCGAATGAATTTTTTATGGCCATTGCTGTGACCCAAGGGGAGCACAAAATTCTTTTTGAATACTGGCCGCAGACCCCGCTGAGAGGTTTGATCATGATATCTGTTGTCCTGTCTTTGATTTTCTTAGGCTGGATCACAATCTCCGTATTGGGAGACCGCAGGGCATGATGAAAAGTTTCTTCATCAAAAGCAAAGACAGGGTGGGCCGGTTATGGCATTCATCGGCCGGTTTTATTTTATTGGCGCTCATGGCCTCCTATCTCGTGGGGATGATCACGGATCCGGATTATCTTTTTTTTCAGCGCCAGGCGTATACCTGCGAGCATGATACGGAAATTCCCTACCAAAATACGTTCATGCTCATTTCTTTCTTTTATCACGGCGGGCTTCAGCTATGGGACCGTTATGACCAGATGAACATTGCGTTTTACCATCTGACCAGCGGTGTTTTTACGGTCTCCAATGTTTTGCAATCCGTTCTCTATATTATTTTGTCCCCGTTTGCTACTCATCAGGGACAGCTTCTGCATATCATCCATACCTCCGGCTTTTTTTTGATTAATGCTTTGATTCGCACGGTTGGCGGATATTTCTTGCTGCGGTATTTGGGGATTGAACGGTGGGCTATCTTTATCGTGGTCCTTTATATCAATACGTTCTTTTCAACCATTTTCTATAATGGGTTTCTAACCAACAATCTCTACAGCTATTTTCTGCTGACTATATTCTTATTCCTGAAATTTATCGAACGGCTGCAAGTCCGTGATTTCTTGCTGTTTGTACTTTCCTTGACGGTCGCCGTGGCGAATTCTCCGTTGTTTGCTGTGAACTATTATTATCTGGCCGTACATATGTTTATTGTCTCTTGTGTTGTATATCGCCTTTTCAATCGAAGGGCAGGCAGCCTGAGGGCTTTTATGGCTTCGTTGCGCCGGGGAGAGACTTGGGGAAAGTCTGCCCTGGTAGCTGTAACATGTCTGCTCATCATTATTCCCAATGTCATTTTGATGAAGTCTGTGAAGGACGATTTCTACATTGCTGATTCCGGAGTGGGCGCCACCCAGGGGCGCATGCACACCGGATTTGGCCCGGCCAAATATTTCAAATCGCCGTTTGGGGTAGCGGGTGTCGAGACCTTTCCATTAAAGGCGATCGATTTCTGGCACACCGACTGGTGGATCGGCTGGCCGTTTATGGGGTTAAGCACGCTTTTATTTGCGTGGGTAGGGTTGTTTTTCTGCCGGGACCGACGCAGATACATTTTTTTGGCCGCGATTATCCTTATCATTCTGGTCAATGCGCCTAAAGACCCCAAGGCCTTAACATCTTTGGGCCATTGGGTCAATGCGTTGACCAATCCTGCGCATTTCTTGCTGCGCAGTTTTCACATGACGGGATTGTTGATGCCGTATCTTTTGGCACCATTGGTGGCTTTTGGACTGCAGTCTGCAGCTACGATGTACAAGGATCCTAAGAAATCAGCACGTTCGAAAAGATATGCGGTTTGTGTTTTAGGATTAATGGCCATGTTCCCCGTGGCCGCTTTGGTTTTAGAGATTCCCTTGCGCTGGTATCTGGTGACAGGTGTTTGCGCGGTCCTAGCATTTCTCGCGTTCGTCCGGGCGCAAGCGCAAGGACAGTTTCCGGCGTATGCTTCCGCCAGCCGGCGGCTGAAATATGTCCCGGTTGTTTTTCTTATTGTTTTTATCTGTATTGACGCCTGGGCCTTCTCTTATTATGTGCGTCATAATACCTACAGCCGGGGAACATATGAACCGAAGCGGTTTACATCCCTGGTTGGCAATTCCACACCGCTTGTCTTGGAGTTTCAAAATCCGCGCATTTTGCCGTGGCGCGATCATTTTCGTCCTGACATTTTGGATGTAGATCCGCCGGTGTATCGCAATCAAAATAATTACGGATTGTTTTATCATTTCACACCCATCGGGCGTTATG
>JAEUSC010000159.1 GCA_016789035.1 Candidatus Omnitrophota bacterium | reverse complement strand
CGACAAAACGGAAGGAACATTGGGATAATTCCACGTACCGTTTTGAATCTCAATTACAACTGTTTCGCACGGCGTGTTTGTCAATTGTCTGATAATGGATTCCGCGTGAACCTGGGCCAATGCCTCATTTTGCTTTCCCTTATTTATAACGGCCGTTTTTGAGACTAAAACAAAAACCCACGAAAACAGAACAAACAAAACTAAAAATAGGATAAGAGCTTCTATGGAAAATACGGCTCTTTTATTTATTATTTTATTCATCATGATCATAAGTTTAACATGGTTTAAATAATTTAGCGCTTTCAAAGAGATATAAATTCATACGAATAAATAATTTATAAACAATCGTTTCATTATTTGGGATTGTTTTCCGTCCATTGGGATGGCATACTTAATACAAGAACGATAAGGGCAAACTTATCGCAAGATAAGGACGCAAAGCCACAGGGTCTTGAGACAACTCTAAGACAGCCTAGCCGCCAAATCAAAGAACTGCAAAGTCTTAAGCAAGAACCTGCATCCATATGGATTCAGGTTTTTTATTTAAGCCCGCTCTTTTATAGGTCAATACAAAATTATTGACAACCAAGATCCTCCGTCTTTGGCTATGTTATTCGGCCACATACTGGAAGAGTCAAATCAGTCGGCTCCTTTGGCGAACCAGCGCGGAATAACAAACAAAGACGACATCCAAAACCAATCCTGGGTGTGGCGCCGATACCTTGATCCAATCCCAAGAAAAACAATACATACGGGATAGTCATCCTCTGGGTCATATCACCTGGGATTGGCCTTTTTAAAACTCAGCAACAGTAATGAATTGAATAAAACGAAGGGACATTCACTAACATTACCAAATCTAACGGCAATATTCTTGCAGGACCGTTACAAAGGATGCCTTGTTGAGCGACCCGATAAAATGACTGGCCCCTTTACCCAAACAATCGTCAATTGATTTTGCCGAATGCCGGCTGCCAGCCAAAGCTGCCAAATCTCCCAGCATGCTACGCGTCAACAGGATGGTTGTATCTTTCAGCTGCGGACTTTGACGCAATTCATTCACAATCTCGTCGGCGGATGGAACAATAAACATGTCCACATCAAGAAGCAGGAGATCTGGTTTTAACACACTGGCTTCTTGCACAATGGTTGCAGAACTATTGGACATCTGAAAATCGATGTTCTGCATAAGCTCCAAGGATTCACTAATAATACTTTTCATTAAGAAAATCATTTTTGTTGCCAACAAAACTTTGACTGCTCGCTTATCGCTGAAAAAACTATTTATTTTATTCAAAAGCGCATCACTATGAAAAGGTTTTAGAACAAAATCATGTACTCCGAGTTCGCGAAACGTTTCTTCGGTTGAACCATGGGCTGTAGCCACAATAACAGGAATATGACTGATGTTCTGACGGTTCTTAAGCTCATGAAAAAATGCCAAACCGTCCATGATAGGCATAACCACATCAGTAAAAATCAAGTGCGGATGCTGCTGAGTGGAAATATCCAGGGCTTCTTTTCCATTGTAAGCAGTGCTGACCTCATATCCAGCTGCCTGAATCTTTTTGCGCATCATGTGAACTATTTCTTTTTCATCGTCAACCAGCAAAATTCTTTTAGACATAATTCACCGCTTTCGCTAGTAGATAACCATCTACGTAATAATCGTTCTTCCAATCAAATAGAATGGCCTAATTCTCACTGAATTAGGCCATTCTAAGACAAATCCTTTGTCCTCAACGGCAACCAGGCTACCATTGCGTCATGCAGAAGGCCCTATGGTTTTGCGCCCTTACCTTTCGATAAGTTTGCCATTTTCGTGAGACTATTAGCTACATCAACTATACCGCGCGATAATTTGATTTTCAAAAGAATTTATACCGTTGAAAATAATACAGTTACAGGAATTTCTAAATCAAGAATGCGCCCTATCCGTTGAGCAAGCGCTTTCTTTGAAACAAAAATCACTATCGCGTATTTATGACAGAGTCCGCTATATATCCCTGCCCCGTCTCAAAATAGCCGATTTTTACCCTGTCTCCAACTTTTAAATCCGATTTAGAGAATCCCTGAAAATTGGTTCTTGGCTGGATCTGAAAGTCCATAATATTCGAAGGGGTATTGTTTGTAGGCTGAGCGATTAGCAAAATTCTAGCATTTTCAACCGCCTGTACAACTCCTGTAATGACCTTTCCTTCTTCCAAAGCTGCACGGGTTACAAAGGGAATAAAAATTAACGCTGCTGACAGTATCACAATTTCCATAGTCGAAAGCTTCTTCATCTATTTCTCCTCGCAAAAATGATTATGTGAAAATCTTGATGATTATACCAAAGCTAAAATGACAAGAAGATGAAAGGAAAATTAAACTTTTTTAATCAAATGTGCATTAGGGTGAGATTACTTGAGCAGGCTTTTAACCTTTTCATGCAGCTTGAAGATATCAAATGGTTTTCCCATATAGGCATTTGCTGATTCAAATACTTCAGGATCAGAATCCGATTCCAACAATCCACTTAACACGATAATTGGTGTCTTGGCTAAAATCTTGTCCTCGCGTATCTTTTGTGTAAACTGCCATCCGCCCATCTTAGGCATGGTTAAATCAGCAATGATCAGATCGACGTTCGATTTTTTCAAACTTTCCCAGGCCTCCTGGCCATCAGAAGCAATGGAAACCTCAAACCCCTGCTTTTTAAGAAATTCAGAGATAAGAAAGACAATATCAAAATCATCGTCTACCACAAGAATATGTTGAGGCATAATCGATCCCATTGTTAGTACTAACTAAATCAAAGTGTAACCCGAGGATAAAGAAAGTCAACGCGAAAAAATAGAAGCCTGCATATCTTCAATTGTAAAAGCCACTTCCTTGATCAGCTCGCGTCCATTAAAAGGCTTACAAATGAAATTATGAGCCCCCGCCTCATAGCTCTTGAGCATTATTTCTCCGTTTTGAAGAATAGATACAAACACAACAGGAATGTCCCGGGTTTTTTCCATTTTCTTGAGGCTGGTGCAAACGCCGACTCCGTCAATATCTGGAAGCAAGAAATCAAGAATGATAATATCCGGGCAATGGTCAACCGCCATTTGAATTCCCGAGTAGCCATCGCTTGCTGAAAAAACCGCATAATTATTTTTCTGAAGCGTTTTAACCATAAAAGCCTGGTCGACAGGATTGTCTTCCACAACCAGCACCTTGTATTTATTCTTCTTACTTTGTTTCAAAAAACCAAAAAGTTGACCAACCATTTGATACATGTTTTCCTCATTAATCGATATTATTGTTGATGACTTGCGAACACACCTAAATGGACCGTTTGCCATAACGGAGAGTTTCGAAATTTTGACCATTCACTCCTGTTCAACTTGAACCTGTTCACCGAAAAAGAAACGCCATTGATTGATTCAATGGCGCACGCTCCGTAAAAAAAGGGTCACCTCATTGACAGGCCACCCGTACTGATAACCTAAAACGCAAACTTAATTTTCGATGTAGAAAGATCTTTTTTCAGGATGGACGGATGATTGGCTCACAATCTGATCCAAATGATCCATCAACCCAGCAGCCGCTTCCTTTTCTTCGCTAATTTCTGTAACTTTGGCAACTTCTTCTAAGGTCGTTAACCCCGCTAAAACTTTTGATATACCTGAATCTACCAGAGTTTTCATTCCGTTATTTAAGGCCTGCTTTAATATCAATGCCTCCGAAGCTTTATGAAAAATCAAATCTTTGATTTTATCGTCGATTCTTAATATTTCGAAAATCGATGTTCTCCCATAAAACCCTGTAAAATTGCATTGCTCACAACCTTCACCTTTAAAGAACTTTTGGTTACGATAATGCCTCAAATAACCTTTAAATTTACTCAAAATTTCATTTTCCGGTACATATTGATGCTTGCACGAGGAACAAATAAGCCGAACTAAACGCTGTGCAACCAATAAACTCACGGAGGACGAAATCAAATAGGGTTCCAATCCTATATTTAATAGTCGCGCGACGGATGATACTGCACTATTTGTATGCAACGTCGAGAATACCAAATGCCCCGTTAAGGACGCTCGAAAAGCGATTTCCGCAGTTTCTTGATCGCGAATGTCTCCCACTCAGCTAACATCCGGACCTTGGCGAAGGATGCTGCGCAATCCCGTTGTAAATGTCACATCTTTAAACCGACTCAATTGCAACTGATTGATACCATCAATAAGATATTCAATCGGGTCTTCAATGGTCACAATGTTTTTAGTTTCACACTTGATATGTTCAAGAGCGGAATAGAGAGTTGTTGTTTTTCCTGAACCGGTGGGCCCAGTTACTAAAACTACACCTTGGCTTTTATGGATTGCCGATTTAAAAATCTCCAACTCGTCATCGGAGAATCCAATTTTATTTATGTCAAACTGAGTACTGCGGTTATCCAAAATGCGCAAAACTATTTTCTCCCCGTGAAAGATCGGAATAACGGAAATTCTTAAGTCAATCTTCTCGCCTTTAATCAATACTTTTATTCGGCCTTCCTGTACTTTTCTTTGTTCAGCAATATCGAGTTTGGCCAAAATCTTAATGCGAGAAGAAAGACGGGGATGCAAATTACGCGGGATTCGAACGATATTTTTTAAATAACCATCTATACGATAACGCACTTCAACAACCTTATCACGAGGCTCGATGTGAATGTCACTGGCCCGGGCCGAAACAGCATCAGCTAAGAGACGGTTCACCAGGCGCACAAATGACGAACTGTCCGCTTTGGCAATGGCAATATCGGCAATCTCTTCACTAGTTAAGATCTCCTCTGCAATAAATTCAACCGGAGTATCCTCAATCGTATCCTGCAAAATCTCTTCCACGGAGTCTTGATGCAAATAATACCGCTGAACATACTCCATAATCTGCGCATGGTCGCTTAAAAAAGCTTTCACATGAAAACCTGTCATAAAACTTAACTCGTCAAGCGCCATGACGTCGGTTGGATCACTCATTGCAACCGATAAATAACCGTCCTCTTTGGCAAAAGGAATAAGACCATACCTTTGCGCGTCTTCTCTTCGGATCATAATTACAGCCTGTGAATCGATGGCCGTCTCCTGCAAATTCACAGTTTTGCCCGGAAAAATCTCTTGGGCTGTCTTAAAAAGCGTCGGGCTTTTGAGAACGCCCTGCTCAAAAAGAACATCCTGGACGGATTTATTGAGAATCGTACGTTGCTGGCGAGAATGATTAAATTGATTTTCAGATAAGTGATTTTTTCTTATCAATTCGGCGAAAACTAACGACATTATGTCCCTCTTAGGGTAGGTAGTGTTTGTCTGAGCTTTGGCTTGGAAGTTTCAACTATAATAAACCAGAATATGTAAGAGATTGCAAGAGGAAATCTAAAAATTCCTTTGCATTATAGCAAGTTATAATTAATAAAACATTAACTTTAAATTAAAAAAAGTTAATGTTTTGATTTCTGTGGTGATGGTACTGAACCTAAAGAAATCCCTGGAAGAGTTTAACTCAGGTGGATCAAACCACTTTATTCAAACATATTTTGGGTCGCAGCCAGCAATTCAGTAAGAGTCTCGTATTCTACAAAAGTCCAGATCCCCTTTTTCTCACTGATTCGCTCCATTACCTTGGAGTCACGCTCCTGCCCGCGGAAAGTATAGAGAATAAACTTCACATCCATAGTTTTCGCCATTTGACTCAATCGGAGAATCACAAAATCACCAGCGATGTCCTTTAAACCAAGGTGAACGAGGGCCACGTCCGGTGTATCCTTAATCATACGTTCCATCGCAGCAGTACCCGTTTTTGCGGGAACCACTGTGAATTCATTTTCTAGGAGCACCAAGGATAACTGTTTAAAAACTTGAGGATCATCATCTACCACACATACGCGACGCGTTTCTTTAGGAGGTGCGGACATTTTCTTGATCTGGGCTTCGGCTTTCCTTTTGATGATCGTCTCGGCCTGAACAATTAATTGATTAATATCAAACGGCTTAATCATAAAGCCATCAATCTCCAGATCTTTAAACATATTTTCCACGTTCGCCCGGGCTGTTAAAACTAATACGGGATACAACGGCCGGCTGTTAGTTCCACAAATCATACTGTAAAACTCGATACCCCCCATTCGCGGCATGTTCATGTCCAAAATAATCAGGTCTGGCTTAAAGTCGTGGACCATATCAAGCCCTTCGACCCCATCACCGGCAGTCTTGACTTCAAATCCTTTGGATCTAAATTGAAAACCTATCAATTCAGTTAAATCAGATTCATCGTCGATGATTAGAATTTTTTTGTTGCCACTCATACTGCGTTCCCTCCTCTGACAGACACAGGAAACATAAAACAAAAACAACTTCCCTGTCCGTACTTGGATTCCACACTAATCTTTCCGTTATGCTGGCGTATGATTTCCCTGCAAATGGCCAGCCCCAATCCAGTTCCGCTGTATTTGCGATGAGATTCTCCGAGCTGCTGAAATTTCTCAAATAACTTTCCTAAATCTTCATTTTTGATCCCGCAACCCGTGTCTTCCACTCCGACCTCAACAAAATTTTTGTCGGCAATATATTTACTTTTAACCGTGACTCCACCCGATTCTGTAAATTTAAGAGCGTTACTTATCAAATTGTTGAGCACTTGGACTATTTTATCCGCATCAAAACTCACCGTGGGCATACTCGGGTCCAATGAATAACTCATCGATAATCCTCTAGCCTTGGCCACAGATTCCTGATTCTCGACAACGGATTGAATAGTCTTATTTAAGTCTCCCGAT
>JAEUSC010000008.1 GCA_016789035.1 Candidatus Omnitrophota bacterium | reverse complement strand
TGACGACACACTTTGAAGTAATTGATGGTAGCAATCCAAAGAGTAAGCAAATTCTACCTTGTTTCATCAGTGTCATTAAATGATCAATAAGAAAATAAAGAGATAAAATTTAAAAACACTTAAAAAGACAACACTATGAATGGCGCACTAATAGGTCTATCAGCAAGTTTAATAACAATACTGATTTTTTCGTTAATAAAACGATTTGACAAAAACACGATCTATGGTTTAATTCTTATGGGTATTGCTTTTCTCTATATTGGGTATACCTGGACAAACATTGAAGTTGCAATTATGAGTTTCCTTCAGGCATTATTCTTTATGCCATTTGCATATTCTGGAATTAAGAAAAGTGCATATTTTTTAGTTGCCGGTTATTTTCTTCACGGAATATGGGACTTAGTGTATCCTTTCTTTGGAAATCCAGATTTGCTTCCGCCCCAGTACGATTATTTCTGTTTAACGTATGATTTTGTTGTTGCCATCTACCTCTTAATCATTAACTACAAAACAACCCGCAATCCCTAATCGGCCTTCCGCAAACCATTTCAATGAGCTTAGAAAGATGATACTATCATAACCCGCCCAAAATAAAAACAACAAATATTTCGCTGCGGGAGGAATACATATGGGCGCGTTAGTTTAATTCAAAGACTAATTCCGCTATCTGTTTTTCGTTACGATGATGTATGTAATGGCCCCCTTGCAGGATAACAATCTTACTGTCAGGACAATTTGTTAAAATGTCCTCATGAATCGCTTTCCACGTATGGCCTGGAATCCCATTTGCAGAACTGTCGACACCTTCACTCGATAAGACCAATGTCACAGGGATCGATCGTGGGAACTTTAATCCCGAAAGCGATCGAAGGTTTTCGCTGACTTGACTGGTTTCACCATAAACGGCTTGACTGCCTACGACCCAGTTTGTAATCATACTAAATGTCTTTATATCCTCGCCCGAAAGTCCGAGTGAAGTGGCACCACTCAGACTGGGATCAATCCAAAAAGCCACTCGAACAATTCCGGCCAACCTCAAGAGTTTGTTTATATTTACAGGCTCAGCTTGCACACTCATGTAATTCAATTGTTCTGGAACTGATATGTCCAATCCCACAATTCCTTTGACCTCTTCCGGATAGGTGTTCGCGTAGTAGAGAGATTGTAATCCCGAGATTGAATGCGGAACCAAAACGTACGGCGGCGGAATATTTGCCTCGCGCAAGGCCTGTCGGACTTCTTCAACGATGTTTGCCGTCAATCGTAAGTTGTTTGTGTCGTCACTCCACCCGTAACCCGGGTATTCCAAGATAGTAACTCGACTCTTTTTTCGAAGCTCCCTTGCAAGTGCCTCGAAGTCGAGCATGGGGCTTGCTGTTCCCAAACCGCTGAGCAAGACGACGTTATCGGATCCGGTCCCGGCAGTATAGACGTGCACTTTCGTATCACCCGCACTGACCATCTTTCCGGGAAACGGGTGGTTATACTTCTCAAGCGACGTCAAAAGTCCATTGCATAGTCCTGAAAAAAGCAAAAGACCTAAAACACCGGCTACTAGATAAAGGGCGGCTTTTGCAAACAGTGACAAAAGTTTTTTCATGATTGCGACATACCTCAACGTACGACATCAAAATGCGCCATCATCCCGGCCTCGTGATGCTCGAGGATGTGGCAGTGATACATCCATTCTCCGGGCCGGTCGTCCGGCATCCACACAATTCGGACACTACCGAAGGCAGGAACGTTAACCGTGTCTTCCCATGAGAGGAACTCAGGGGGTTTTCCATTGATCTGCAATATTTGAAAAAAGAAACCATGAAGATGAAACGGGTGATGGACAGGAGAACGATTAACCACGTCCCAGACCTGCAATTCACCAACCCGAACCGGTTCCGCACGGTGGTGTTGTTCCTTGTTGATCGTGAACTCGACTCCATGTTTAAGACCAAGCGTGAATCCTAGACGAACCTCACGACTCACGGCAACCGGTCCCGTGACAAGGGGTTCAATCCAGCGTAGCGAATCCGGCACTAGCGTCTTAGAGGGTGCTTTTTGTCCGACGTTAAGCGTTGCGAATAATTCCGGCTTCTTGTGTGCTTTAAAGGATCCTCGATTGAATGGTAGCGTTTCGATTCGATGCGTTTCCTCTTTTTCAAATGGCCCAACTGCAAGCTCAACCCTGTCCGACGGAGCCAGAAGAACCTCAGTGGTCGTGACGGGTGAGCCGATTAGACCTCCATCGGTGCCTATGATTCGAAACGGACGTCCGCCAATCGACAGTCTGACATAACGTGCACTTGCCGCATTGATGATTCGCCAACGTTCGATTTGACCTGCCGCAATCGTAAGCTGCGGCTCTTTTTTCCCATTCACTAGCCTTGTGTTTCCTTCACGCCCGTCATGCGATTCAATCCAACCGCCAGGGTCCTTAATCTTTCCATCCTTTTCGAGTTCGATATCATCGAATATCAACACACGTTCATGATCGAAGCACGGCTCGTCTTCGGATCGAACCACCAACGCACCATATAATCCACGCTCAAGCTGCACGATCTCATTATAATGAGAATGATACCAGAAGGTGCCGGCATCCGGGAGCCTAAATCGGTAGACAAACGTACTTCCGGGCTCAACCGGTCGTTGCACCATCTGCGTTCCATCCATTCCCGCCGGAATACGTAGACCATGCCAGTGCACCACCGTCGGCTCGGTGAGGTGATTGGTTAGGCGAATTTCAAGCACATCACCGACCATGGCTTCGATAGTCGGACCAGGAACCTTACCGTTCAAACCCCAGCCTTTGACCGTTGTTCCGACGGCGATGGTCCAATCGATCTCTTTGGCCTCGAGATCAATGGAAATGACCGAGCGGCCAAGGTCTGGTTTGGCCTCCGCATAGGCGCGTTTATATGCTTCGTTTGCATGCGCGGATGGCTCATGAAGGGCGGGCGAGCCGTGGCTTTCGTGATCGTGTGTTGGCATCGTATCTCCAAACTGTGATCGAGTACCAGGCGTCAAATTATCGGTTACTTTTGGTGGAAAATTTTACTGAAAGGCAATGGGATAGTACTCTCTTGCTGAACAAGATGCAAGGCTAAAATTGAACAAGTTCTCAAGCCCATACTTGTTGTACTTCAATCTTATTTCGCGTTTGACACCAAGGAAGATCTGTGTGCATAGTCAAGAGATTTTTGAGTAATCGTATATAAAGAGACTAAATTTATTTTTGTCAAGTTGTAATAGAGGTTGAGGTGAGTTAATAGAGGTTAATGAAACAGGACACGATAGACGACAAAAATTGTTTTTTGATCATGCTTCGATATGCTAAGCGTGACTCACAAGATTGCTCAGCTCGTGGCGTTGAAGGATCGAGTAAGCGTTGATAGTAGATCGTCGGCCTTAACGCCTTCTTCCTCTTCCGCGAAGTTGCGATACTGCCGCAAAAGCGAAATGGCGTTGGGATAGTCCTCCAACATGGTCTGAACCAATCCCAGATTGAAATACGCATTGGCAAAATTGGAATCAATCGTCAGC
>JAEUSC010000149.1 GCA_016789035.1 Candidatus Omnitrophota bacterium | reverse complement strand
TCCCCACTGCAACCACAATCCGACCTGTTGTTTTAATTCTAATTGCGCAATAATAAATCCGATCATTTGCTCATAAGCAGGAATAACCGCTGGCAATCCCCTTAGGAACTGTCTGTTTTCAAGCTCTGATCGAAGCGATTGCAACTCCTCTACTGTGACCTTAAAACCTCCATCCCATAATGTCTCCAAATTTTCAACAAGCTTTTGTTTCTCATCCACTGTCAAGAACGCATCACCCAAAACAAAGGACCGCAAACTCAAATACCGTCTAAAGGTTTCGATGAATAAATCCCAATCCGCATCTGAACCAATTCCTTGCAGAATTCGATCGTTAAAAAGAATCTTGAATGGCGAATTACCAAGTCTTTCAAGAATAGACTGCATTGCCTGAAAATATCGCGTAAAGGAAATTTTTGTTGGATCAAATTCAAATAATTGATTGCGATAATATTGTTTGATTTTATCTCTGCCGAGCTCATTAAGATCGTTCATCGTTCTTGGAATATCTGCAACAACGAGATACGCCCTTGCTAAATTTATATCAAGTTTCTGATCAGGCCCAAGAGCATTAACGAACGAGCCAAACATAACTCCCTCATCCCTGAACAGCTCTTCACTTATTTTCTGCTGAAACGCATTACTTTCGAAAAGACGCTGCCACTCACTGTCTGATGAAACGATGGCATTTACTTCCTTCCAGACACGCTCATATTCCCGATCCTCGCCAGAGAACCACTCAGAATATAAATCAACAATGTGCTTACGCGTTCTAGCGTAAGAATAAATTACGCTTGGCGAAACTTGTAAATTCTGATCTGTTCCCTCAATCACTCTGACAAGAGCGCAGACACAATTATTGACTATTACCAAGTGCGCTGACCTATCTGATGGATCAAACAAGACATTAACCACTCGAGTGATCTGATCATCTGTCGGCAATGCAGTTTTTGAAGCATCAATTACCAACGATTGTGCAGCGTTAGAAACCTTTTCCATAGATTCAACCACAACCTCAACCCGTTGATCCATGATAAGCAACCGCTTAAGCAAGTCCTTGATCTTCTCAAACATTTCCCGACGGCTAAGCATCAGATACTCTTGAATCTCTCGAGCTGCGTTCTCCCATAGGGTGAGCTTGCCATCCCGTCGATGTTTCTCAATAGACGAACTGGCTCTAATCTCAATGGATGGGTCAATGCTAAACTGCGAATCGATGTGGCGATCCAGATAGGTATGAAGAGCCTGCTTCTCATACGAGGACAGAGCTGGAATTTCAAAAGTTATCAATTCCGTTCTTGCGCGCAAATGCTCACTTGAGAAGGTAAAATCGTCCATGTGTCTCAGCATTCTCTGCGCATCTGGATGCGCTTCGATCAGGGCCTTGTGCCCGTGCCAGGAAGAATGATGCATCAAAAGCAACCAGAACAAGGTTCGCCCCACATTCGTTCGTTCCCGTCCCGAACGCGGCAAATGCGGATACAGATATTTGATTTCCACGCTCAAAGTGTCGGATGGCAATGCACCACTTCGGAAATGTAACTCGCGAAATACGATGTGACCAAGCTCCATCCCGCCGTATTGGGAATGTCGTGAATAAATCTCGTAATAATGTTCCACATAGGAAGCTGTCGCTCGAATGCGTCCTTTAACTTTTAACAACGGAATGCGGGCCAGTCCTTGCAGATTCAAATACGACGGCAATGAACCAGCAATTGTTTGAATGTCCTTTCTCTTCTGACCTGTGACAGGAGAACTGAGGATGTCTTTCTTTAAACCAGAAAACGAATCGTCAAACCGGTCATAAACATCTGTTAAGAGAGATGCTGTTTTGTCTTTGTTTGTATTTAAATCATACTGAATTAATTTTTCGTCCAGGGGGTACCACCGTATAAAGAAGTCTTCGCCTGTTAAAGAGTCAACTCTTTCTTCAGGGACATCTTTTGGAGAACCTCTTAACTTTCTTTCCAGGACTTCAAACCGGTATTGACGCTCAATGAAAGTCTTTAAGTCTTCATATGACAGTAATCCATTTCTTGCCACTCTGTCATCAAGTCCGATTTGCACTTGCGAATATCCTAATGAACTGATTTTTTCAAGGACCGCTTCTAATTGTCTCTGGGCCTCGCCCCGTTGATTTCTCACATCATTATCTCGGGAAGGATAGAGATGCGCATGACCAACGACAACCTTTCTATCCTTAACGCTCCATGCTCTTATGTCGACAGAGGAACAGGTGAAGTGTCCGGGCGAATACAGAAGAACTGATCTGCCTGGTGTGTGCTCAACAAGCAGCAATTCTCCGGTGTATATCTTCAACACAATAGAACCATCCGTCAGAACTGACATATATGGAATCGGTGTTTTAGCTACAGATGTTTTCCTGGACATGTTATAGGAATCAATTAACAACCCTTCATTTTGAACAAGCATTTCCGCAAACGGTTGATTGATTAATTTCTTGAGTAAGGCAGCATGAACAAGGGGTGTGGTGTCCTGCGATCCTTTAGGGTCATCCATGGGGGAACTTACGGACGACGTGGACTCGGGAAACGCCGTCACACCGGAAACAATGATTTTGACCGGAACCGAACGTCCGGACATAAGCTCGGCGTGCAGCGCCATATAATACGTCAAGTGGATCGCATCATATTTATTTGATGTTATGCGCAGGGAATGCCGATCCCCGATACGCACCCGGCTCAAATATGCGCCCGAATGCTCGCGCACATAAACATGCAGGGCATTCTCAATGCGTTCAAGCCCGTTTCTGGCAAAGAAGATCCAGCTTATATAAGAACCTGGGTTGGTTCGGATCTTTTCTAAAGAAACCAGCCCCTCCAGAATTTCAATCAGAAGGCTTTCCACGCCCGTATTCCATACACCCGGCATAAATGTTCTGGCTTGCGATAAAAATACTTCCAAGAAGGTGCGGTCTAGCCGATGTTCCTCAAAATTGTAAACCAGTGCAACATCAGTAAGATGAATTGTTACGGCCGGCGTGCCGTCATCATAGGTCTTTTCAAAGTAAATACCATCCAGGGAAGAGCTTGCGGTACGATCGGACGGCGGCCAACGAGAGGATTCACGCGACAGATCGTGATCCTGGATACTGTTACGGTTTTCCTGAGAGCTTAACGCACTTCCTAGTTTTTTCTGCCAGTTGATTTCAATAATAGCCCTGTCGCGGGCAGACCAATGGTGAGACATGATAAACTCCCATATCTTTGTTCGTTGCCTGGTAATCCACCATACGCCGATCGCAAATTTAGAAGAGGTCAGGAGTTCTAGAAAGTCCATCGTATGTTTCAAGACCGCAATCCATGAG
>JAEUSC010000474.1 GCA_016789035.1 Candidatus Omnitrophota bacterium | reverse complement strand
GGCGCCGATTTCTTCTACGACGCTGAAGGCAATCTGACCAAGGTCACTGACAAGGTCAATGGGATTTTTTACTACACTTACGATGCGTTGAATCGTTTGCTCACGGCGCAGCAGCCTTTGGGTCAGATTGTTGGATATTCCTATGACCCCGTGGGGTTGAGAAAAAGGCTTTCTTATCCGGACAATACATTTTTGAATTACACGTATGATTCGTCAGATCGCCTAACGAGTATTAAGGAAGGAAGCGGAGAAGAATACAAATTTGTTTACGATATCGCAAGCCGCCGCACCACACTGAACTATCCTAACGGCATTCAAACGTCCTATACGTTTGATGAGGCCGATCGTCTGACCCAGATCCTGACGAAACGTTTGAGTACAGGGGAAGTAATTTCCCAAATGAACTATACGGTTAACATTCTGGACAGCCGCACACAGACAACATTGCAATATCCAGAGAAAAAAGTTTTCAATCTATACCTTAATGATGAGTTAGACCGGTTGGTTGACGTCATCAACAAACCAACGTTATTTCAACATTACAATTATGACGCTGTGGGCAATCGCACATCGGCGTTCGAAAATGGCGTTACAAAGAATTATGTTTCCAATGTGTTAAACCAATATACGCAAGTTGACGGTGTGCCGCTCACATATGATGCCAACGGAAATCTTATCAGCGACGGGACGCTCACCATGTCCTACGATGCTGAAAATCGATTGGTCAAAACCGTCAAAGGAACAACCATAGTGAATTATCAGTATGATTGGTCCAACCGGTTAATGAAGAAAACGGTGAATGGCGGGGCACCAATCTATTTCATTTATGACGGCGTGCATGTGATCGGGGAAGCGGCCAGTTCCCGTGGATTGACTCGCCGCTATATTCTGGGAGACTCGATTGATTTTCTTTTATCACAGGTGCAGGGACGCGATAAATATTATTTTACCCGCGACGGCGTTAATTCCACCCGGGATGTTTTGGATCGAACAGGCAACGTCATTCAACGTATGGAGTATGACGCCTTTGGAAAGGTGACCGTTCAGAATAAAAACGGCAATCCTGTAGCTGATCTTCCTAAAACCAACTATTTATATACGGGCAGAGAATTGATAACTGAGGTTGATTTATATAATTTTCGGAACCGTTTCTATTCGAATAAGCTTGGTAGATTTCTGAGCGAGGATCGGCTGGGATTTTTTGGAGGAAGTGTAAATTTGTACGAATTCAATGCCAATTCACCGCTGAATTTTGATGATCCCACAGGATTGTCGAGTGTATTTATTACAATAGGAGGTAAGGAAATTCCGTTTGATAAAGCGGGATTTGAACGTGGAAATCAATTGATTTTGTATTGCGGAAATACCCCTGATTTTTCTAAGTACCTTCCCCTGTTATTATTATTGCATCCTGGGCCCGATTCAGACAATGGTTCTTTATATCGACGGTCTTATAATCGAAATCAAGGTCGTCCCATAACGCCAGAGTTTGTGCGGCGAATGCTTGCGTACACCATGTTAGGTGGTAATTCCCCGGATTTCTCAAAGTTTTTACCATTTTTATCTTCATTACCGCCGGGTTTTGGGAACGGTTCATCACGCAACATACGGACAACACCAGGTACGCCGTTGACTCGTGAGTCATTAAACAGAATGAATTCCTATATTTTGTTGGGCGGAAATTCGCCAAATTTTGGAAATTTCTTGCCATTTCTTATGTCAATTACAAGCAATACCAGTAATCCATTAAGAAAAAGATGATTAACGTTTTCACGGTTATTTTGAAATAAAGTCCTTAAACAATAATTACCGAGGAAAATTGCGCAATGAACAAAATATTAAGAATTTTAATCTTAGGTGTTATGGTTAATTTACCTGTTTACGCTCATGCCTTCGTCTCCAACGGCGATTTTGAAAGCGGGGATCTTTCGGGTTATTTTGTCCAGGAAGATTTCGCGGATGTGCCTTCGTCTGCGGTCGTCAAGGTAATCGATGACGGCACCGGCAATCACGTCGGGGAAATCAGCGGAGGATTTACCTTCCACAATGTATTGGTCTCCACCTTGGGCCGTGATCTGGGGACCCTGCCGCCGTTTGCCAAGAATATTCTTTTTGATTTCAAAATGTTCGATGTGGGCCCCGATCCTCAAGGCAACGGGAGTTTTCCTGACGTGTTTACCGCCTCACTTCAGACTGATTCGGGTGACATCACCCATATTGTTGATTCCACAACCATAGCTAATACCGTCGGAAATCCGGCTCATACCCAATTGACGCTTCTGTCCAACGGCTTTTACAGCGTCAAAACGGACATTTCGTTTTTACAGAACGCCAAGAATTCCAAACTCTTTTTTGATTTGTTGGATGATGATGACGCGCGCCTTTCTAAGGTTTTGGTGGACAATGTTTCCGTAACAAGCGGGGGGTCCTCGACGGCTCCGGAACCGTCGGGACTTGTGCTGTATTCTGCGGGTGCCGTCGCTCTGTTTTGGTTTAATCGAAAGAAATTTATGCTCAATGTGTGATCGGACCTTAAAAAGATCAGGCGTAAAAATCCCCGCAGTCGGCAGTCATGGCTCTGGGGATTTTTTATGGGCAGCGCGACTATGAAGGCACGGCGGACGGGAATTTTTTTGGGATTAGCGGTCCTGCTGGGATTAGCGGTGATGACTTTTACAAGAATTCAACATCAAAAAGCCAATCCGTCGGAGAACACAGAGAATGACTGCGGCCCGCAAGCGTTATTTGCCCTGCTCCATGAACATCAGGCCGATGTCTCCCTTTTAGCTATCGAACAGCGGTCCTTTCAAAGCCGTCCGGGGACAACACTTTTGGGCCTGAAAAAAGCGGCTGAAAGTTATGGGTTTAAGGCCGATGGGATGAGACTCTCTTATGATGATTTAAAACAGGAATTGCGAAATAGATTAGGTGTGATCGCCTTCGTTAATCAGAACCACTATGTTTGGGTCACAAATTTCGATGAGAAAGGGCTCTGGTACAAAGACTTAGCCCCCGAACGACGGTACGTGACCACCGATGTGTGGGCGCAGATGTGGTTTGAGCAAAACCCCGGTGCGATTCCTTCTATCGAAGAAGGCAAAGGCATCTGCCTGGTCGTTTATAAACGGGGAGAGAGATGACACGTCCGTCCTTGACAGTTCAGGAAGAGCTTAGCCGGGATACCGGCCGGGAAAAAGTTTTCTTATGGATGATCGTCTTGTGGATATGTCTGCTTCTTTATTTTAATCCGCGCCTGCTGGCGTTAACCTATGCCGCGCCCGACGCATTAAGCAAGGCCGCGGTTGTCATTTTTACGCTGTGTCTGGACAGCATTTGGTTTTACACGCTGTATCACATTTTCATGATCGGAATTTCCTGGCGGCTGCGACGGAAATATTATGAGCCGCCATTGCCATCGCTCAAAGGCTTTCCGGCTGTTGCCGTTCTTTATCCGACGCGCAACGAT
The DNA here is from genome assembly GCA_016789035.1 of Candidatus Omnitrophota bacterium. Classification (GTDB taxonomy): domain Bacteria; phylum Omnitrophota; class Gorgyraeia; order Zapsychrales; family Fredricksoniimonadaceae; genus JAGNTT01. The sequence goes on along the minus strand of JAEUSC010000474.1, from coordinate 2,304 downwards.
TTTTGTCCCGAAGCATTCGAATCGTGTCTTTTGCTCGAATATAAAAATAAACACGTCTTTATTTTGGATGACAGCACCATCCCTGATTATCAAGCCCGTATTGACCGTGCGGCAAAGGACCATTCCAGGACGGTGACGGTGATCCGCCGGAAAGACAAGAAAGGTTACAAGGCCGGCAATCTCAACTTTACCTTACGACAAATCGAAAGTCAGTATCCTTATTTTGTGGTTTCCGACGCCGACGGAATTCTGCCAAAGAACTTTATCGGTGATTTGCTCGCCTATTTTGAGGCGGATAGCCGCATCGCATTTGTGCAGACATGCCAGAAATGGAATTCCAGCCAAAATGGTTCTTTTGCCCAGGCTTTGGGATTTATGATTGAAGCGCATTACCGATACTATGTGCGTGCGCGCAACCGTTACGGATTTGTGATGTTTTACGGACACGGCGCCATTTTAAAAACATCGGTGTGGAAAGAATCCGGCGGCTTTCCGGAATTGGCCACCGAGGATTTGGCTTATTCATCCAGGGTCCGCCGTCTGGGTTATCAGGGCATTTATACGGAACGCGTGGTGTGTCTGGAAGATTTTCCCGCCGGGCTCAGGCAGTTTCGGCTGCGCAGCGAAAAGTGGATCCGGGGAACGAGCGAGTTTCTCAAAAAAGAATACGGGGAGTTCGCGCGGTCTTCTCAAGTGCCCTGGTTTGAGAAAGCAGATGTGCTTATCAATGCCGGCAGTCATTATCAGTCGGCTGTCATGTTGGTCTTTCTACTGATGCTGGGCACGCTTTTACCGGCCTACTTTAATCATTTTCGTTACCCGGGATCGTTTTTTCTTATGCCGGTTGCCTACGGCAAGTCCCCGGTGGACTATCTCTTCCATATCCGTTATCACATTTTCTGGTCGCTGGACTTTTATGTAGTCATGGTTGCCTCCATTTTCTGTCCCTTGGTTCCGGCGATCGTCAACATGTATCGGAAACCCGCCACGCTTATCCGGTACGTTGCGTTATCGACGTGTGCGTTTTTCAGCTGTCTGATTGTTGAAACCTTAGATGTGCTGGTTTTTCTAGCGACGGGGCGTGCGATCTTCCGCAACACCCAGGACGCAGCTTTGGAGAGGAATGGTCCCTTGCCGAAGCCAATGACAGCTCATTTTTTTCCCAATCATCCAGCCGTTTTTATAATTGAACTGTCTTTTGCGGCATCGTTCTTCGGCATCGGTCTGTTAACCAAGAACCTTTGGTTCTTTGCCCCGGCGGCAGGACTTGCGCTAAGCCCCATGATTTGTAACCTCGGGTGGGAACAACGATGGGTGAGAGGGATGAGCTACTTGCCGTTTGTCATTACGATCGTGATTGTGGTTTTGGTCACGCTGGATGTGTTGATGGCTGCCAGGGCGTGACCTGGCGAATATTATGGTTAAACCTATTGGCATATTAATTTAAGTCATCTGTTTAACAGAAAGAATTCTCTTTGATTAAAAGTAAATCGCTCATCGATGTCGTTACCGTCTTTGCTTTCTTGAATTCCTGTTTTTCTCCCTATCTTCTCTGGGCCCTGGAGAATGTGAGTGACAAATCCCAGGTGAAGCTCGCCAGCGAGCCATTGAAAAACGTCCTACGATGGGAGAGTTTTAGAGGTGTCGGTGCCGACTCAATTGGTCAGGCACCGCACCAATTCAGAAAATTGGCAGCGACTAAATGAGTAAGAGGACTAGCTAAGACGATGTCTTTCGTCCCTTTCTTTCTTCGCAACACATTCTGGAATTATAATTGGTGAAACCGTCAGCAACGTATTACCATGGAACGGTGATGGATGCCCTATGCTGGCTCGCACAATAACAGTCTATGACTTCTTCCGATATTAACCCCCCGGTTTTTGATGAACAATACCTGATGGAATTGCTCGCCATGCGCATGCCATTTGGAAAATACAAAGACGTTCTTCTGGTTGATCTTCCGGAGACGTATATCATGTGGTTTGCGCGAAAAGGTTTTCCTGGCGGGAAATTAGGGGGAATGCTGCACAGTCTTTATGAAATTAAACTCAATGGATTGGATTATTTACTCAAACCTTTGCGCCGCAATGAAAGAGAATAGAAGACGCATCAGGTCAACTACAGAGTTATTAAAGGGGAGGCTGGGACTATGCAAGGTTTCTATCAAACACATCCGATGAGATTTATGGTTGGCGCCTTTATATTAGGAATTGTTACGGTGGCATGCATGTGCGGGGCGGCCCCGGCCTATGCCCAGTCTTATTTTGATGAGGCGTCCATTTATAACTGGTTTGTCACGCAGCA
>JAEUSC010000425.1 GCA_016789035.1 Candidatus Omnitrophota bacterium | reverse complement strand
TTCGTTTGTGTCCAGAGAATCCGCCGGCTTCTCTGGATTTTTTTTGGAAAAAATAATATCCAGTGGCGGTTTTTCAGTAGGTTTTGGCTCCCTTATAAGACAAAATTTGGCAAAAGGCCCAAAAAATACTTCTTGCCATTTTAAATTTTATGGGTTATATTTCTAGCCTCATGCCATTTAAGCGCTCTTGGTTCGTCGTGATTGGCCTTATACTACGTCATAAAGAGAGGAGCGTGATTGTTATGGATGAATGGCAAGAAGATAAAGAGATTAAATCCGCTAACCCACGTGACCAGTTCACTTGGGAGGATGTAAATATTTACATCTAATTGTGGTATATAGTCTTGGGGTAGCTTAAGGCCACTTAAAGCGCCTTAAGCACCTCCAAGACCTCTTTATCGTGACCTTCTGGTTTAACTTTCTCAAAGACCTTCGCAATCTTACCCGTTGAATCAATTACAAATGTCGTTCTGGCTACCCCCATATATTTCTTACCATACATGCTTTTTTCTACCCATACCCCGTAATCTTGGGCCATTTGCTTGTTTTCATCGGCTAACAAGGTAAATGGGAGGTCAAATTTGCTGATGAATTTGCCGTGAGATTTGAGGTTGTCTGGACTTATTCCAAAGACAACAGTATTATATTTGTCAAAATTCTTGTGGGAGTCACGAAATGCGCAAGCCTCAACGGTGCAACCCGGAGTGTCATCTTTTGGGTAGAAATAAAGAACCGCATTTTGACCTTTGAGGTCTTTTAAATGGACTGTTTCTCCATTGCTGGCAGGCAGGCTAAAATCCGGGGCCATTGTTCCTTCGGAAGGGACAGGCATGATTAATCCTTTCTTAGAGCTTAATAGTGCGCTCCACTTTCTGTTGCTTAAAGATCAAATATTCCTTAAAGCCTGCTGTTTTTGCCAAGTCGATAGCCTTGTCGAAGTCTTTGGCGACTTCGTTGGGAGCGTGCGCATCGGACCCAAACGTCAGTGGAACTCCAGACTGACAATAAATTTTTAAGCAATCGAGTGATGGATACATTTCTTTCACAGGCTTCCGTAGGCCAGCTGTATTGATTTCGATGGCCACACCGCTGTCTTTAAAAACTTTTGCTGTCTTTTTGACTTCGTCAAACATGTTTTCCGTAGCACGATGTCCAAATTTTTTGACCAAATCGCAATGTCCAATAATCTGGAACAGTCCGGATCGAGCGCTTTGACGCAGAAGTTCATAATAATCGTGGTAAACTTGGTTAACGTCCTTTGAACTCCAGGATTCCCGTTGAGCAGGATCATCAAATCCCCAGGTTCTTATAAAGTGAACCGAACCGATTATGTAATCGTAAGGATACTCTTTTATAATGTCCTGTGTTTTTTGCTCAAATCCTGGGATGAAATCCGCTTCAAGAGCGATTTTAACGATCATGTCATTGGCGAATTGTTTCTTAACGTTTTCTATCATTTTCAAATAAATAGGAAGTTGGTCAAAATCCATGGTGATTTTGGGATCCCGATGCGACACAAGAGGAGCATGGTCAGAAAAGCCCATTTCTTTTAAGCCGGATTTAATGCCGTTACGGATGTATTCTTCAGGTTCCCCGATGGCGTGTCCACACAGAGGCGTGTGCATGTGATAGTCAGCAATTGGTATCATAGAATCTTTCTTTGATGAGGTTATGGAAAGTTAAATTTGAGGTATTGTATGATGCAATAGAAGTATGATCAAGTTCAATGATTGCCTTTATCAAGAAATTTTCAATTGACCGTAATTTTGGCGGAGCCATTTTGACAACGAATGGTAGACATGTTAATATGCCGAATCTGTTAAACGAAAAGGATCATTTATGGAACAATATTATGCAAATTTGTTGAAATCTATTGGAGAAGATGTCAATCGCGAGGGGCTAAAGAAAACCCCGTTGCGAGCTGCCAAGGCCTTTGAGTATTTGACTAAGGGCTATAGAGATAACATTGATTTAATTATTAATAATGCTATTTTTACGTCGGATAATGATGAGATGGTAATTGTTAAAGATATCGAATTATATTCGTTGTGTGAACATCATCTTTTACCTTTTTTTGGACGGTGTCATGTGGGGTATCTCCCAAATGGAAAAATTATAGGCCTTTCCAAGATCGCTCGGATTGTGGACGTCTTTGCCCGACGACTACAGGTTCAAGAGAACTTAACCAGGGAAATTGCTCAAACGCTCCAAAAATATACGGGTGCTTTGGGAGTAGCAGTGGTTATTGAAGCCAAACATTTATGTATGATGATGCGGGGTGTAGAGAAGCAAAATTCTTCAATGAAAACATCGTGCATGTTGGGGGCATTCCGTAATGATTCTGTTACACGTTCGGAATTCTTAAGTTTAATTAAGTAAAGATATGAATGGAAAAACTCTCTCAAATGCGGCTTTGGTGACAGGTGCCTCGCAACGGATAGGTAAAGCTATTGCTTTGGCCTTGGCGGATCGAGGTTTTGATATTGCGTTACACTATAATAAGTCAAAACAAGAGGCGCTCGTTCTGGCTGCGGAAATTAAACAAAAGGGAGGGGCTTGTGAGTTGTTTTCATGTGATTTGGGTAAAGAGTCCGCAGTCCTCAGATTATTAGAGAGTGTCCACAAAAGATTTCCCCAGCTTAGTTTGTTAGTCAATAATGCCTCCATTTTTGAGCCATCGCAGCTTGGAAGAGATGGGCTTCAGGCATTGGATGAGCATTGGCAAATTAATTTTCGTGCCCCCTATGTTCTTCTTGGAGAATTTGCTCGATTATGTTCAAGGGGACATGTTATCAATATCTTGGATACAAAAGTTTCCCAGAATAAAACCGATTACGTTGGATATCTGTTATCAAAGAAGTGTCTGGCTGAACTGACAAAAATAGCGGCTTTAAAACTTGCGCCCACTATTCGCGTCAATGGTATTTCTCCGGGAATCATCCTTGCTCCCTCGCATAAAGGGCAGGACTATTTGACAAAACGTGCAAGGGACATACCGCTACAAAGGTCTGGCGATGTAAAATTTATTACCCAATCGGTGGGGTTTCTTCTTGATAACGAATTTGTGACCGGACAAATTCTTTTCGTTGACGGGGGAGAGCATTTGTTGGGTTCCGGAGTTCTTAGTTGAGGATAAAAATGGCCATCATTCGTATTACTGACCTAGCTTTGAAGACAATTATTGGAATTTTCGATTGGGAAAGAACTCGCAAGCAAGAAGTGGTCATCAATGTAGAACTTCACTTCAACGCTGCTAAGGCTGTTAAATCAGACAATGTAAAGGATACGGTCGATTATAAAGCCATTACAAAGAACATCATTCGCCATGTCGAGGATTCCGAGTATTTTCTTATTGAAAAAATGGCTAGTGAGGTTTTAAAAATCGTTCTTTTAGATCCCAAAGTCAAAAAAGCAAAAGTGCGGGTGGATAAGCCCGGGGCTTTAAGGTTTGCCCGATCTGTTTCTGTCGAATTTGAGGCCACCAATCAATGAACACAATGGTGATTGGTGTGGGATCGAACTTAACTCCTGAAAAAAATATTCCTCAGGGGCTGAAATTGCTTTCAGCCCACTTCAAGATTGTGAAAACTTCCCAATTTGTTAAGAATCCCCCGCAAGGAAACCTTGAGCAACCAGATTTTATTAACGGCGCTGTACTTGTGGAGACGATCTTAAGTCAGCAGGAAGTTAAAGTCGTCTTAAAGAATCTAGAAGTCCAAATGGGGCGGACTAATGCAATGCATTGTTACAAACCTCGGATTATTGATTTTGATATTCATGTATATAATGGGCAAATTATCGATGAGTATTTTTATAAATGGAAATTTTTAAGGAATATTATTCTTGAGCTTCTTCCTAACTTGGTTTACGACCAGGCGAAACTGCCATAAAAAGTAAGAGATCTTACATCAATTTATCAAGAAATTTTAAATTAAAGCTTGTCAGGAATTAATTCGTTGCTAAGATAACTGTGTT
>JAEUSC010000406.1 GCA_016789035.1 Candidatus Omnitrophota bacterium | reverse complement strand
CGCGCATTTTCAGGCCACGGAACAACTTTTGCGGGAGCTTCCGATTGATTACTTTCACGTGTTTAGCTATTCTGAACGTTATCAAGCCAAGAGTTCCCAGCTGGCTGATCCTGTCCCGGCGCAGCTCATTGCCCAGCGTAGCCAAGCGCTCAGAGAGTTAAGCCAGCGCAAAAAGCGTTTGTATCACGAATCATTATTGGGTTCTATTCACGATGTCATTTTCGAGGAGCGCAAAGCCAAGGCGTGGATAGGATGTACCGACAATTACGTTAAAATCCAGGTTGAATCGCAGCAACAGTTGGAGGGAAAGATGCGCAAGGTGAAGTTGGTGGCGGTCGATGATCATTATATGAGGGCAGAAATGTATGGAGATTAAAGAGAAGATTCTGGATTTTATGTATCGTCTGGAAACGATTCCTATCGGTCACGAATCATTACTTAAAGAATATCTTTCTGATCTTAGAAAAACAATCCAACAGACGTTTTCCAGCGACAGTCCGTATTTGAATTATTTGCAGTTTATCAAATTTAAGCCGGACACGGTATTTGTTACGGACCGCGAGCGCGAACAAAGCTGGCAGAATGGGGCCACTCAGGTTGATAATCTGTTGCGGGTGCTTCTCAATGACCCCAAGGTTAATGTGCAAAATCCATCGCCGACGTCTCTGGAAAATGCGGCCCAACAATCGCTGTCGGACTTTAATCAATCCGTCATTGAAAACCAGCAGAAGATCCAAAAATCGATCCTGGAAAGCCAGACGGAGTATGTGATTGCACACGAGGACGCGGATGCAGAGATTTTTCCTTCCGAAAAAATGAAGGATGCCGTCAGCCAGTCTCTGGAAAATTTGCAGCAGTCCATCATTGCCGAGCATCCGGATATGAAAAATCACGTCCTGCCGGAATCCGTGCAGGTTCAAAATGAAAATAAGCAACAGGCGATTCCCGGTCTACAAAAAGTATTGTTGGTCCCCAGCCAGGACGAGCATCTCAACGCAGAGGTATCAGATTTTCTGTGCAATTTGCAAATTGAAGCGTTGAGTATTCCTAAGGGAACGGAACAGGAAACGGTGATGGACCGCATGAACCGGTGCCTGGAGGCGGATTTTGTTGTCTTTGTCCTTTCCGCGGATTTTCATATTTATGCACGGTCTCTGACGGCGGCAGACTCTTCTTTGGCCGCCTCTCAAGTCGCGGCGTTTCAGTTGGGCTATTTCGCGGGCAAGTTTGACCGCAAGAACATGGTTGTTCTTTATCGGGAGGAAACCGAATTTGTGATGCCTACGGAATTCTTCGATCTCTTTTATATTCCTGTAACGGCCTCAGGCAACTGGAAAGAGGATGTTCTTCGCCGGATGAAAGGCAAGCAGGAGCTCTCGGAAAGTCTGGGGCTTTCCAAAGAAAATAATGAGATGGTTTCTTGAAAGTTCAACGGGAAAATTTTAAGAAGAGTCCTGTTGGAAAAAAATTTTGTGTTACACTTTACTGATGAAAAAAGCCCAACGCGCGTTTACTCTCATTGAAATCATGATCGTGGTGTGTATCATTGCCTTATTAGCCGGCATCGCGATTCCTAATTTATTGCGGGCTAAAGTGACCAGCAACCAAAGTTCCGCCCAAGCCACATTAAAGGCTATCTCGACCGCCTTAGAGTCCTATTCGATCACCAACGGTGTTTATCCGACAGCGGTCACGTCTTTGACCGGGGCTGCCCCGCCGTATCTGAATAAGGATTATTTTTCCTCGACCGTCAATGGTTATAATTTTACACCCTCGTTTACGGATTATGCCTACACCGTGACTGCCGTTCCGGCGAGTTCCAATCAGGGGACTCAAAGCTACACAATCTCAACCGGCGGCATTCTGACCACCAATTGATGACTCCACGTAAGAAAGTTCAGCAAAAGCGCAGAAAAATCCAGCGTTGCAGTCAGTTTTTCGTTTATATGCTCGAATGCAGCGATGGCAGTTTTTATACCGGTTATACCAATGACCTGGATAAGCGCGTTGCGCTCCACAATAAAGGGGGCGGATCAAAGTATGTCCGTGCCCGTCTTCCCGCCCGGCTGGTGTTTTCCAAGCCCTATAAATATTTTAAACTGGCCATTCTTCAGGAACGGCGGATCAAAACGTTTACCCGTCAGCAAAAAGAAGCGCTGATTCTCGGGTGTTCCTCAGGCCGCCCTCAGCCGCGCAAGACTCAAAAGTTCACGACTACAGATTAAACGGAATGACCCACGCATGCTGTTTGATGACCTCAGAAAGATCCGAGCTGTCATTAAAGCGTGTGGGGCGGTCAGTCAAAACAGGGGTTTGAGGGTTTGGCTCAGGGATGGGTAAAACCCTGGCCGGGGCCACAAGGACCCGGGTGGGATCAGCCATGATCCCGGCTCTGGGTGCGGGAGTGCTGACGAGTGTGGTCGGGTCATAACTGCTGCGGGACCGTCCCAGAATATAATGTCCCGCTTCTTCGGGCGTGATCCAGTAGTTGGGTTGTGAGTCAGGGGAAAAGGGTTTGGGGGAATATCCGTGGACGACGCCTAGGTCCTGCGAGTCGAAGTCCGAAACATAAGTTTGTCTTACCGTAGAGTCGTCCCATGCCCACGCGTGAGAAACGCATAGGAAGAAACACACAAAACCTAATAAGGCGGTGCGTTTAGACATGACGGATCCTGTTAGATGTTAAAAGTTTTTACTGCGGTTACGAATTTGGATGTTGATACAGATAACGCCGTGGAAAAAAATTAAAACGAATGAATGAAGAATGATGGACACAATATAGCACGGTTTTTCAAATCCTGGCAAACGAATTTTTTGGGCGGCCCCAGAGCCGACGTATCCAGCGGTTTTTTGCCATCGCAAAGGCTGTGACGCACCGCGTTTGGTGTTTTTGCCCTTCATCATCATTGATTTAGACTTTTAAAGCAGGTATAATCGCACATCTTTAAGCAAAGGGTTTTTAATAGCCATCAAATTAAAAGCCTATCCAGGAGGTTTCTATGATTTATCAGGGCGGATGTCACTGCGGAAAGATTTCTTTTGAGGTCGAAGGTGAATTTGACTCTGTTATGGAATGCAATTGTTCCATCTGCTCACAGAAAGGCTCCCTCCTGTGGTTTGTTGAGCGGTCCAAGCTCAAATTGTTAACGCCGGAAGACACCTTATCAACTTATACATTTAACACTCACAATATCAAAC
>JAEUSC010000381.1 GCA_016789035.1 Candidatus Omnitrophota bacterium | reverse complement strand
TCAAATGGCTTTCGGAAAAGAAAGAGGTTTATGGTTTCCAATTTCAGGGGACATGGTATGATATCGGCAGCGTCGAATCGTATTACGAGGCGCAAAAAAAGTTCAAACAGTAATTATTGGCCTGTTCCGGCTATCGTCGGAGAAAGGCCGGGGAAAGGTGGTCGTAGTGAAAGGGCGTTATCTTTTTACTTCTGAATCAGTTGGTAATGGACATCCCGATAAGGTTTGCGATCAAGTCTCTGATGGCGTGTTGGATTCTGTCTTACGTGATGATCCAAAAGGCCGTGTGGCGTGTGAAACATTCTGTTCGATGGGGCAGGTCATCGTCGGAGGAGAGATTACTACGACTACCTACGTGGATGTTCATAAATTAGTTAGAGAGATTTTGCTTGGTATTGGTTACAACCATCCGAAATACGGCTTTGATGCCAACACATGTTCCATCTTAAATGCTATTAACAAACAGTCTCCTGATATTTCTCAAGGCGTGGATGCGGGTGGCGCAGGAGATCAGGGAATAATGTTCGGTTATGCTTGTGATGAGACCCCGGAATTGATGCCGCTTCCGATTATGCTTGCTCACCGTTTGGTAGAACGTGTTGAAGAAGTCAGAACGAAAGGTGTCCTCAAGTATCTCGGGCCCGACTGCAAAAGCCAGGTGACCATCGAATACGATGACGACAAACCTTTGCGTGTAGATGCAATTGTTTTAGCCTGCCAACACACTGAAGAAATTTTGGACAAGACGGGAAAGAAAATTACTGAGAAATCCAAAAAGGAAATCATTGAAACTATCGCTCATCCCATTGTCGGCACCATGATCGATAATAAAACAAAGTTTTATGTCAATGAAACGGGGAAATTCGTTGTCGGTGGTCCGCAGTCAGATACGGGTGTGACAGGCCGTAAAATTATTGTTGATACTTATGGCGGCGTTGTTCCTCATGGGGGTGGAGCATTTTCCGGTAAAGATCCAACCAAAGTTGATCGTTCCGCAGCCTACATGGCACGGTATATTACGAAGAATATTGTCGCTGCTGGTTTGGCAAGAAAATGTCTTTTGCAGGTCGGTTACGCGATTGGTTATCCTCAACCTGTTTCTGTAATGATTGATACCTATGGAACCGGCAAAGTCACGGAACAGAGATTAGTGGAACTTGTTCGTAAGCATTTTGATTTGTCTCCGAAAGGTATTATCGAAACATTGAACTTGCGCAGACCTATTTATTTAAAGACAGCGTCTTATGGGCATTTTGGTCGCCCAGGGTTTCCGTGGGAAAAGACAGACAAGGCGAAAATTTTAAAGAAGGACGCATAATATGGCATTAGCATCTACAAAAGAAAAGAAACAATCTATGGCTAAGAAAAGTCCAATCCAAGATTATAAAGTCAAAGATATTTCGCTGGCTGCCTGGGGCCGGAAGGAAATTGAGATCGCTGAAACCGAAATGCCGGGTTTGATGAGTCTCCGTCGTGAATACGCCAAAAAACAGCCTTTAAAGGGCGCGCGTATCGCCGGTTGTATTCACATGACCATTCAAACTGCAGTTCTGATTGAGACGCTTGTGAAGCTAGGCGCGCAAGTCCGTTGGTCTTCCTGCAATATTTTTTCAACCCAAGATCATGCGGCGGCGGCCATTGCGGCAGCGGGCATTCCTGTTTTTGCTTGGAAGGGCGAAACTCTGGAAGAATATGACTGGTGCGTCGAGCAGACCATTCAGTGGCCGGACGGCCAGGGTCCAAATATGATTTTGGACGACGGCGGTGATTTGACGATTATGGTTCATAATCAGTATCCGCAGTATTTAAAAAATATCCGCGGAATTTCAGAGGAAACAACAACGGGTGTTCATCGTTTGTACGAAATGATGAACAAAGGAACGCTTAAAGTTCCAGCGATTAACATTAACGATTCTGTGACCAAATCAAAGTTTGATAACCTTTACGGATGCCGTGAATCCTTGGTGGATGGAATTAAGCGTGCCACCGACACTATGATTGCCGGTAAGGTTTGTGTGGTGGCGGGATATGGTGACGTCGGTAAGGGCTGTGTCCAATCATTCAAAGGATTAGGCGGAAATGTGATTGTAACTGAGGTTGATCCGATTTGTGCGTTGCAGGCTTCCATGGAAGGTTATAAAGTCATGACCATGCAGGAGGCTGCCAAGTTGGGTGACATTTTCGTGACGGCAACCGGATGCGTTGATGTTATTACTGGAGCTCATTTGGACGTTATGAAAAGTGGCGCTATTGTTTGTAATATAGGTCACTTTGATTCTGAAATCAGTATTGCTTACTTGAATAACCGTAAAGATGTAAAAAAGGTTGAAATCAAACCGCAGGTCGATGAATATACGTATCCCAACGGTAAAAAAGTCATAGTTTTGGCCGAAGGCCGCTTAGTCAATCTTGGCTGTGCGACAGGACATCCTTCGTTTGTTATGAGCAATTCATTTACCAACCAGGTGCTGGCCCAGATGGAATTATGGCAGAACGGCCATAATTATGAACGCAAAGTTTATGTTCTGCCGAAGCATCTAGATGAGCATGTCGCCCGTCTTCACCTAGAGAAGGTAGGTGCCAAACTAGAGAAGTTAACAAAGAAGCAGGCGGATTATTTAGGTGTGAAGGTTGAAGGACCCTTTAAACCAGAGCATTACCGTTATTAAAGTTCTAAGGAATTTAACCTCCGTGACCTTTCCGACCTGATGCCCCATAAGGCAGATGGGGAAAGGGTCACGGATTTTTTTTGATAACGGCGTTAGACACAGGAGAGAAAAAATGAAGAAAATCATTGAAGTATCCGTTTGTGTATTGCTGTTGGCGTGGATCGCATCGCCTGTCAAAGCAGAAACAATTACGGCCAATTCCGCAATATCTAAAGCGACCGTTTATCCTGGCTCTGCACGTGTGACACGCACCAGCCAGCTGAACTTAACGCCGGGAAC
>JAEUSC010000352.1 GCA_016789035.1 Candidatus Omnitrophota bacterium | reverse complement strand
TCATTCGTTTTGCCGGATATTCATCCGCATGACTTAGGGACGATTGTGGATGCAGAAGGTGTGGCGATCCGCACGGGGCATCATTGTACGCAGCCGGTAATGAAGCGGTTCGGGGTCCCGGCGACGGCCCGTGCATCATTGGCTTTTTATAATACAAAGGACGAGTTAGACGCGCTTGTTCAAGCCGTTTATAAGGCGAGAGAGGTTTTTAAGTAAGAGGAATTATATGGCTCAAGACTTTAGACAGGAACTTTATCAGCAAACCATTTTGGATCATAACAAGAATCCGCGGAATTTCCGCAAGATCGAATCACCGTCACACACCGCCGAAGGTTATAACCCATTGTGTGGCGATCATCTAAACGTTTATCTCGTGGTGGACGATCAGGGTGTGATTGCTGATGTCTCTTTCGATGGTTCCGGTTGCGCGATTTCGAAGGCCTCAGCATCCATGATGACGGCGGCTGTCAAAGGTAAGAAAGCCGATGAAGCCAGGATTTTGTTTGAGCAGTTTCATAAGTTAGTTGTGGGAGAGTTAAAGCCCGATCGTGAATCTCACAATCTTGATAAGCTTGCTGTTTTTTCGGGGATCTGGCAGTATCCAGCCCGTGTGAAATGCGCCGTGTTATGCTGGCATACGCTGAAAGGCGCGCTGGATAAAGAAAAAACCGTATCGACCGAATAGATATTAAAAGCACAGTGGGTTTTTTGAAAATCCATTAGAATTCTGTCGTTGAATCCCTAATTTCCGATCTCAATTTGTTATTCGCCCTTATAGAAACTAAATGCCATGATTGACTCCCTAAATCGTCCCATGCGAGATTTACGTATTTCGGTGATTGATCGCTGCAACTTTCGTTGTACGTATTGCATGCCTTCTGAAAAATATGATCACTCCTATCGGTTTCTTGATAAAGACGAATGGCTCTCCTTTGAAGAAATTGTGCGCTTAACCCGGATATTTGTCCAGATGGGTGTCACGAAAGTTCGCATCACGGGTGGAGAACCGTTATTAAGGCCGGACCTTTCCCAATTGGTCGGGCGCTTAAGTCGTTTGACAGGAATTGATGATTTGGCTTTGACAACCAACGGTTCGCTTCTGGAGGCTCAAGCGTCGACACTGTACGAGTCCGGGCTCAAGCGTTTGACCGTCAGCCTAGATACGCTCAATGAAGGTATCTCTCGACAAATGAACGGTGAACGTGGCAGTGTGGCCCAGATTCTTAAAGGGATTGCTTTGGCCCAAGAGGTTGGTTTTCAGTCCATTAAAATCAATACCGTGGTTCAGCGCGGAGTTAATGATCATACGATATTGGACCTTGTCCGGTACTTTCGTGGGACTTCGCATGTGATCCGGTTTATTGAATATATGGATGTTGGAAATCAGAATCGTTGGGATGTTGGGCACGTGGTGCCATCGGCGGAAATTGTGGCCATAATTGAACGTGAGTTTCCTTTGAAACGCCTTAAAGCCCGTTATGATAGTGAAGTTGCTTCACGTTACGGTTTTGTTGATGGGCGGGGAGAGATTGGGTTTATTTCATCAGTCTCTCAGCCATTTTGTGCCAATTGCAGCCGGATTCGTCTGTCTGCCGATGGAAAGTTGTATACATGTTTATTTGCTACTCGTTCAACGGATTTGCGTGGTCCATTGCGTCGCGGGTTTTCGGATCAGGAAATAATCTCAATTATTCAATCTGTCTGGTCTGCAAGAATTGACCGGT
>JAEUSC010000340.1 GCA_016789035.1 Candidatus Omnitrophota bacterium | reverse complement strand
CTCCCTAGCTTTCTTTCCGCTGGGCTTATCACAGCCCGTAATATTGCAGGCAAACACATAGGTTCGATCGCCTGATTCCAGAAATCCCACGTACCATCCCAGGTTTTCCTGATCCTTCTCATCAGTCCCTGTTCCGGTCTTTCCATATAAAATACCTTTGTCCGTGGTCTGCCATTGCATGATGTCTTTGAGGATGTCGGCACTCCCCTTAGAAAACGGCATTTGACCGTCCAACAGCTTATTAAATAACTGCACCTGCTCTTTGGCGTTAATCAAAAGGGATGGCTTACCGGGGACCGGTAGCCAGAACGTGTCTATTCCGGAGGAAATATCCTTGTTCCCATATCCCATTTGTTCAATAAACTTCTTCATTCGCTCGGCACCAATCTGCCGCGCCAACCCCTGAAACGCGGGAACGGCCGAAACGCGGAAAGCCTCGCGCAATGTGAGATCTTGATTCCAGCCTTCAATTTTCCGTTTAATCCCGTCCCATTGATACCACGGTTCATCCGGCCCTTTTAAAATCCCAAGTTCGAGGCCAATGAGTGTATTGTAAATCTTAAAAGTGGAACATGGCGGGAGTAATCGTTGGCTGAGGGCAGGATCCGATTCCGTCCATTCACCACTGGATCGATTAAAAATCACCAGTGCTGTTTGATAGTTTTGAAAAAGAGATTTATCCATTTGTTGTGCGTCACACACATGAAATGAACAAAAAACCAGCAAAACAACGAATAGAAAATTTTTCATATCTCCCTCGTATTTTTTATAGACTCCGAATTATCTTCGCCGGGTTGCCGCCCACAATAACATTGGCGACGACATCCTTTGTAACCACCGCACCCACGGCAATCACACTATTTTCCCCGATCGTCACACCCGGACAAATAATAGCGCCCCCGTCAACCCAGACGTTGTCATTAATTGTAATCTCCTGCCCAGACTCTAATCCTTGCTTGCGTTCACTGGCATTGATAGGATGGGTCGCTGTATAAATTTGAACATTGGGACCAAAAAGAACATGGGAACCGATCCTTACTTTGGCCACATCCAGGACCACACAATTAAAATTAAAATACACATCGTGACCCGCTTCAATATTTTTCCCATAATCGCAATAAAATGGCGGTTGAAGCCAAAATCCTGCACCTATCTTTCCGAAAAGTTTTGAACACAGATCCAATCGTTCACCATCTGTTATCTCCTGCAAAGACTGGTTAAGCTTTGTTAAAAGCTCTCTGGCTTGCCTTCTCATTAGAACTAGCTGAAGATCATTGGCATTATAAAGTCCACCCGAAATCATTTTTTCGTATGCATTCATAGAATTAAACAAAGCTTATCAAAATGGATGCCATCAAAGATCCCAGCGCGGCTATACATAACGCGGGCGTCATGGATGACAGATAATGCGTGCTAGCGGCAGACAAAAGAGGACCAATGAATTGTCCTATAGCAAAACCGATGGTCAAAAGTCCCGTCAATGTACGGATGTGCCGCGGTGCCAGACTAACACCCAATTGCAGCATCAACTGCATGATGGCCATAAAGGTCCCTCCCACCAGCAGCGCGCCTGCGAACAGGCCCGTGATTCCGGGAAGAAATATACTTGATAGAATTCCCAGCCCCTGGATGCAAAATGTAATAGCCAGCCCCTTTTGAGGACGTTTGATATTTTTTTGACGGGCTAAGATGGCCATGCCGATAATCACCGCAAATCCAAACAGCGGCCAGAATATATCCGCAATCAAGGAACCTGGAAACTTATCAACGGCTAATTTAGACAAAAATGTGGCGGGCAACACATAGCCGATGGCCGCCAAAACATAAATACCAATCAGTAAATAAATCTTTGGGGTAAACGGGAAGCGTTCCTCACTGGAACTCTGCGGTAAGGCTTTGGGCAGATTTCGTACGATGAGCGCACCAGCTACAATCGCCACCAGGCCATAGATAAACCAATTTTCTGAAGCATTCGTGTGCCAAATATCAAAGCCAATGGCCAGTAGTCCGCTTACGAAAATACCCACCCCAGGGCCGGCAAATGCAATCGTTCTGAGCGAATGATGTTCAATCAGTTCATGCTGAACCCATGTCGTAACTAATATCAAAGCCCAGGCACTCGCCACACCAGCCGCGAAACGCAACAATAGATTCAGGTAAAAACCCCAAGGATGATTCGGAATAAAAGCCGATAAAAGCAAAATGATGCCGCTGGCCCATAAGCCCGTTTTCATACGAAGAATCATATGGCGGTGGTCTTTAGCCGCAGTAAGTTCAATCGCACCCAACAGATAACCTAAAAAGTTTGATGCGGCCAGCAAAGAGGCCTGAGTCAAATCCACATATCCTTCCGCTAACATATGAGGCACCTGCGGAGTCAACGCAAAACGGCCAAGCCCCATGGCCACCACCATACTAACCATGCCTGTGAGAACGATTCGGATTTTCATACTTTACCTTTATAGTTATAACCGCGTATTTCAACCGGTCAATGAATATCCTCTCCATCAATAAAAACCCTCTGGAGACATCACCTCCAGAGGGTTAAAGAATGATTTAGATGCAGCTTTAATTATTCGTTTCGGGCGCGCTTTTATCGCATTGCGCCATCATCCGTTTATGAAGCTCTTCTGGTGACACATCTTCCACATGGGTCATAATGGCCCACCGATGACCGAACGGATCTTCGAGATAGCCCGCCCGGTCTCCATAGAACTGATTTTCGACCGGACGAAGAGCCTGAGCTCCGGCATTAACGGCCTGCTCAAACGTTTTATCCACATCGTTGACATAAACCGTCAAACACACAGGCGTCCCTTTGAGCATTTTAGGCGATGGCATATCCCGCTGTGGCATTTCCTCGGATAACATAATAATCGAATTCCCGATTGTAATTTCGGCATGAACGATCAACTTTTTATCGGGAGCATAAATAATCATCTTCTCTTTGGCGTCAAACGCCTTTTTGTAGAAGTCGATCGCGGCTTCCGCTCCGTTAACAATCAAATAGGGAGTCACAGTGCGGAACCCTTGCGGAATAGGTTGAATATTTTGTCCGTCTGAAAACGCGGTTTTGTCTCTCGCATATAATTCTCCTTTCATGTTGGTGTCAAAAAACAAAATACTAAAGTGCACATGAATGGAGTGTGAAAAAAAGATTAACATTAGCGGGGTTTGACTAATCAATAAGCCGCATGTTGCACCAATGCCAAACGAGGCACGTCTAAACCCATAATTTCGCGGCTGGCTAAAGCTCCTCTTTGAGTAAATTAGATATTAGCCCCTTAATCACGGATCAATTTCGAACTGTTGTCCAACGACTCAGTAGACAAAACACCAGGCGAATGATCTCCAGGATGCTTTTGTTGATGAAGCGGAGTTTCATTCGTCAAATCCTCTGTGTTCAAGATGGCGTTACTCAAAGTCTCATTATTGAGTGTTTCATTGTATAAGACTTCTGGCATTAGGGTTTCATTCTCAAGAACTTGGCTCTCATGAATAAGGACTTCGTCTTGAAGCGGCTCATGGGTTAGCTCTGTAGTGGTGA
The DNA here is from genome assembly GCA_016789035.1 of Candidatus Omnitrophota bacterium. GTDB lineage: Bacteria > Omnitrophota > Gorgyraeia > Zapsychrales > Fredricksoniimonadaceae > JAGNTT01. The sequence continues at coordinate 431 of JAEUSC010000340.1, read as the reverse complement.
GTGGTTCATTGACCAAAGGCACATCCGTATTGAGCGTAACGTTCTCAAGCGGCTCATTTTCTAAAACCGTATTGATCAACACTTCATTATGAAGATGGGAGTGAGAATCAAAATTCTCTGTTTCAGCTGCGGCATATGATGTCAAATAAGAAACTACGACAAATAGACTTAACAAAAGACCTTCACATAATTTCATATACTTGTCCCTCAGTGGCAAATGCATGTTAATGGTGTGTTAAGAATTATCCCTGACGGGCAGCCTTGATTTTTGCAATATCGATCTTAACCATTTGTATCATGGCCTCCATCACACGCTTCGCAGCAGCCGTGTCCGGATCGTTCATCGCTTCCATTAGCAACCGCGGTACGATCTGCCAGCGCAATCCAAATTTATCTTTACACCAGCTGCAGGCAATCGCCTGGCCGCCATT
>JAEUSC010000270.1 GCA_016789035.1 Candidatus Omnitrophota bacterium | reverse complement strand
AACCCCATCAGCGGTCACTCGATTACCCAGCTTGTCATACGCAAATGAATGTGTCTGTGCACCGGTGACAGAAATTAATTGATAAAGAGAGTCATAAGAATAATTTTGTGCAACTCCGGCTGTTGTCATAGTCAATCGATTGCCCACGTTGTCATAAGCATAGGAATACTGCGAAATTCCCGGATTCGGCACATTAAGGAATGAATTGATCCTGGGCAAGCCGTTTGGATCACGCGAAGAGGCGCGAGGTGAGGTCTTCTCGTATATCGAGATCTTTTATAACAGAAAACGGATGCATCGGACGCTGGGATACAAAACGCCAGCGATGTTCGAGCAAAGTGTAACCTGAATAACCCGTCCGTTAAATCGGGGTTAGTCCACACTGAACTGACCCCGGAAGTTCTTACTTACTTCATTCATTTCTTGAGAAACGACATTATTTATTTTAATAATTTCTTTAGCTCTTTTTTTGATGCGCTATGACCTTTAAGCGAAGCTAACTTAAACCACTTTAACGCTCTTGACTTACTCTTGCGAACACCATCACCTTCCAAATAACATAGCCCTAAATTATACATCGAAGCAATATTTCCATTATCTGCGGCCTTCTTATACCATTTGAATGCTTCAACGAGATTCGGTTTAACCCCTTTTCCCTCGTGATAAAAATATCCAACTCTATTCTGCGCATCAATATCACCTTTTTTTGCCGCTTTTAGGTACCACTCACATGCAATTTTATAATTCTGCGACACACCTCTACCTTCTTCATAATAAAAGCCCAGATTGTACAAAGCATTTTTATTCCCCTGCTTAGCAGCGAGTCGGTAAAATTCCATTGCCTTCTTGAAATCTTTAAACCGTTGCGCATAAATAATTCCCAAATTGAGTTGTGCGCTATCATAACCCTTTTGAGACGATAATAAATATAACTGCATTGCTTTGCTAATATTTCGCCGAACTCCTCTTCCTTCTTGGTAGCAGTACCCCAAGTTATAATCTGCCCAAGCGTCTCCCTTATTAACCAATTTACTCAACCAAAAAACTGCGTTTGAAAGTGCGTTAGGCGTATCTCTTGAAAGAAAATAACTAGCCACCCAACGTTGAGACGAAACGTGCCCTTTTTTAGCTTTATCAATAAACTTGTCTATAAATTGATTTTCTTTTCTATTCATATTAACTACTCCGCTACTTGTGGTGGTGGCCAAGGGCCCTTGTGACCTTTTGGTCTTTTTCCTTTTATTTCCGGCCGATTTTTATCACCCTTCTCTCCCCTTTGATCTCGAATCCGTCTTTCATTACCATCGTCATGTTTTTGCTTTTTATTTCCAGTGCTTTGCTTCTTACGTCCATGCGAGCCCTTTGGCTCAGATTCTTTTGAAAACAAAGGACCATTTATTCCTGACGGGATGCTTATATTCGGTATTCCACCACCCCCAAAAACTAATAAGGGAATTAGAAACGACTGCCAATCAAATACGGGAATTTGCTGCGGCGGACAAGTTTGTATCGTCTTATATCCAGTGAAAACTAATACTAAAATGGTTATCCAAATTATAATCGGTACCGCTGGAGCAGCTTGTAAGCCATATGGATCTTTGTAGTTTAACGGATTATTCCCGACA
>JAEUSC010000252.1 GCA_016789035.1 Candidatus Omnitrophota bacterium | reverse complement strand
AACGGGACATGACCGAAAAAAGCCTTACGCGCCAGCCACAACAGGACCGTTGAATCCTTGCCGATCGACCATAGCATGACCAGACTTTTGAATTCACGGTAAGCTTCACGCAAAATATAAACACTTTGTGATTCCAGCTGGTCTAATTTGTCCATTTTATGAGTCATGATAAATTTTCACTATTTACGATTCTTGGCCCACTTGGGATTATTATGCAATCCACATTCCTTTTGTTCCGGGGCTTCCCACCACCAGCGGCCGGCACGAATATCTTCGCCAGGCTTGATTGCGCGTGTACAGGGAGCACAACCGATACTCATAAATCCTTTCTCATGGAGCGGATTTACATCCACATTATGCTCCTTAATGTACATTCGAACCTGGTCCAACGTCCAATCCGCCAAGGGATTCACTTTAATTTTGTGGTTAGCCTCGTCCCATTCAAATATTTGAATGTTGCCACGGGTGACGGCCTGATCCTTACGAAGCCCGACGATCCAGGCATCCACTCCAGCGAGAGCACGTTTCAAAGGTTCAACTTTGCGAATTCCGCAGCACAATTTACGGTTCTCAACCGACTCGTAAAACAAATTTATTCCTTTTGACTGAACCATATTCTCGACTGCGTTGGCCTCGGGAAAATAAACTTGAAAGCGCAGATTATGATATTTTTTTTGCGTTTTGGCAAGCAAATCATAGGTTTCCTGGTACAACCGTCCAGTGTCAAGTGTGAAAACACTGATTAAAGGAGCCAAGCGTGAAAGCATATCTGTAATGACCTGGTCTTCTTCACCCAGACTGGAAGCAAATGTGATACGGCCAGGAAATTCTTTCGCTGTAAATTCGATGACCTTTTCAGCATTTAAATTTTTGACCGCCTCATTTAGCTCAATTATTTTCTGTTGTTGTTCCATCAGACTCTCCACCAACCTTTGAAAATTAAATCGAATACATCAAAACATTATCTGCCTTACGATGCAAAGCTAAAATTTCTTCAAAATCCATTCGCTCAAGATAATCAAAATAATGCTTTTGCGCTTCAATCCAAATGCCCACAAAAACATCTTTAGATCCATTAAGCCTGCCTGATTTGGAATGGATGTCCGAAAACTGCTCCACAATTTTTTTTATTGTAATATCCTTTGGTGATTTAATTAGAACATAACCTCCCTTCTGCCCGCGCAGACTATCCACCAAACCCATCGTCTTGAGCTCAACCAAAATGTGAGTTAAAAACCGAATGGGAATTTCCTGATTCTTGGCAATCAAGGCAATCGGAACCGGGTCAGTCTTTGGCCAACTCAAGGCTAATTCCAAAAGAGCTCTGCACGCATAATCCGTTTTTGCTGAGATCTTCATTCTTACCCACCCCAATCCTTACAATGTGCATGCATTTAGTAATGTTACCAGGTAACTGAAAAAAATCAAGAGAACTGTTAAGACAATAGCTTCTCAATGATTCTAGCACTTCCCGCAGGCATTGGATAACTTTGAAAATCCTTAGGAAATAACCACTTATGAGTTTTATCTGCCCTTGGAAAAGTCTCTGGTACCACCCGCCAAACCGACAGCCGCACACGAAACTGTGTATACAAATGCTGGACGTTAAACAAATAATGGACTGATTTTGTCTTTACATTTAATTCCTCTTTCACCTCACGAATAAGCGCTTCTTGGGGGGATTCTCCGGATTCAATCTTACCACCGGGGAACTCCCATAAATCTGCCAAAAGGCCTTTTGGAGCTCGTTTCTGGAGAAAGTACCGACCCTTGTTTTCAATGACCGCAATGACCGCATCAACTTCCTTGATCACAATTTTTTTGGGTTCAGGTATCATTTGCTGGCTTCCGTCCTCGTAAGCCTGACAAAATTTTGATAAAGGACATTTACCACAAAGCGGCTCCTTGCTTCGACAAATCAACGCACCCAGCTCCATGAGGGCCTGATTAAACTCTCCCACGAACTTGTCCGGAAGAACCTTCCATAAGAAATCCAAAATCCGCTTATCTTGTTTTGTATCTGCCAATCCTGGAACGGCTAAAATACGCATGACCACACGCCTAACATTCGCATCAATAATTGGAATTTTCACATCATAGGCAATGCTTAAGACCGCGCCTGTTGTGTAAGGACCAAAGCCGGGAAGAAGCGAAATTTGCTGAGGATCACAAGGAAGATTTCCGTTGAATTTATCGACAATAATTGCCGCGGATCGGTGAAGATTTTTGGCCCTCGCATAATATCCAAGCCCCTGCCATTGCCTCAATACTTCTTGTTGCGGAGCACTGGCTAAATTAAAAACCGTTGGAAATTTTCCGATCCATTTTTCAAAATAAGGAATCACAGCTGTCACCGTCGTTTGCTGCAGCATGACC
>JAEUSC010000189.1 GCA_016789035.1 Candidatus Omnitrophota bacterium | reverse complement strand
CACACCATTCTTGGTCAAATCTTCTAGGCTTTTATATTCTTTCTTAAGGACAAGAGTTTTTATCTGCTCGATCAGTTGCAAGGCATTTTTCCTGGCATGCGGATTTTCAACGCAAGACGATGCTGGATCGTTACCGTCCCGTCTTGAAACCTTTTCAATAAATTCGATCGGTATTGTCTCCCTGGAGTCATTCACGCTGGCTATCAGAAACATGTCCAAAATTCCATTCCAAGTTTCTTGCATCGTCACCGGAAGACCGGGCACTGATTCATTCCGGAATTCACTTTCATTGCGCAGAGCAAATTCTATTTTTCCGGCGGTGCGATAGTATCGTTCATATAACGATCGGAGAGGCCGGACATGCTTGCGCAAATGACTAATGGTCTCCTGGGAAATTCCCTGAATGCTACGCACAAAGTATTTTCTGAGCAAATTAACCCGATTATCACGATCTGATTCAGGAATCAAACGCATTTTTTCCAACAGATGTACCATGTCTTCAAAGATCAACTCATGCTTTATAAACGTCGCCAAACTCTGCACCATAAACGCGTAAACGCTTTGCCGACTTTCTTCGGAACCGTCATTTAAGTGATGATCCAGGAAATATTGAGAGGACTTTCTTTTTTTCTCAAGCTGAATAATGACAGCCTCTAAAAATTCACGCGCTTGTTTTCCGCCAAGAACATGGACGGCGGCCTGTCCGATCAAACGGGCGCGCTGTGCATACGGAGTCATCAATTCCATATTCCAAAGAATATCCACCAGTCGCCCAGCATTGATGTCCGACTCTAACAGCAAAGGAATCACCACTTGATTATGAATTATGGACCTTAGATACGGATTCCTTATAAATCGAGAACCTTTCTCATTTTCTATGGCAAGATTTTCCCGCCATATGAGCCAGATCTTCAAGAAAACCTCAATGGCGCGCCGTTCCGTAAAAAACAGCATTTCGTTAATTCGATCCGGTGTTAATTCATTATTTCGCTTACGGCTTAAAAGACGATCCCGGTTCTGTTCCAGGTTATTTCCCTGAAGATGACCTTCCGCAATCAGCCAATAATCACCCAAGGGATTACGAATCGGCGTGATGCTTCCCATACGAGGATAAAGATCATTGTTATGCAGCTGGTTGGCCGCCTCGATAACGTCTGTCTTATATGCTTCAACGAGTTTCACCTGTCCGTAATTACTGCTATTGGTCACTTTCATGACAACAGGATATTCATCCAGAGATTCTCCAAAGACCGTTGTGATCCCGACTTGATATACCTTCTTAAATGAGTCTTCATACAATTTTTTAACCAGCACACGATCGACATTTTTACTCTTGAATAACAAACCCATGCTAAATAGGGCAACAGTACGATCTGCGATTGTGAATAATCCTGAGGCAATGGTTCGGGGAATCCAAGGCCTGATACTGAAAAAGAATGCCAGCAACCAGCGGGGAATAAATCGACGCGGATTAATGGATCTATGATTCGTTTTTTTCCAGACTGCGACATGTTCGGCCAGTTTATGCTCAAAAAGCACTTTGCTGCCGTGAATATCAGCGATGGCCTCCAGTATCAAGTGCGGATATTGATAAAGAGCCCATTCTAAACGCCAATCAAAACCTACAGCATCCCTAGGTTCCTTTGATTGCAGAAGCTGGACATCTTTCTCAGCAGAATATTTTCGTTCCAAATAGGCGGCTAACCCAGGTTTTCTCGGTATTGTTGGTGGAAGGATATACTCAACTTTAAAAGATAATCTCGGCCGCTCAACAGTCAACTTGGCTTTGATTTTGGCATCCCATTTCTTTTTATTGTCCGTCCACATCTCGTGAACGACAACTGACACCCAACCACCAAGCGCTAACGCCGTAAAGGCCAGGATGAATACCGAGAAATAATCTGAATATACCCACTGTTTTGCACTGAGAATTGCGATGAAATCTTTTGCCGCTTGTGCAGCGGATACCACCGCCGTCACGGTCTGGGCGAATAATTCACTGACCGATGAACTGGCTTGCGAAGGATGATCCCTATCAACCGTTCCGCCCATTTCCTGTTCAAACTTCAAACGGGTCAGTACATAGGCATTGACCATGGATCCCTGCGCATTGTACCGAAATGTTCTTGCGCTATTTTGATCCGCATATTTTATGGTGATCTTCAACACGTACCCCGTCTCATCCAGGGGATAGTAAATAAATCTGGCCTGGTTGGACTCCATGATCACCAGCTGACCGTCTTGCATAGCACGGGCAAAGATGTCTTTGAATGCTTCTTCATTTTTTAGGTTCAACAAACGGCTGACCAAAGCAATGGTAGATTCCCCGAAAAGGGATGTCGGTGCATAGACGACTTTCCATCCGAAGCCCT
>JAEUSC010000158.1 GCA_016789035.1 Candidatus Omnitrophota bacterium | reverse complement strand
CAACAATCTTAAACAACTCGTGTCGTTATGTGAAGACGGATATGGCGAAGTGGAACTTCATATTCATCATGGTAAGGTTAAGCCTGACACACCTGAAAATTTCGAATCTACACTTTTACAATGTATTAAGGAGTACTCGTCATTTGGGATTTTTGGGGAAGAGGGTGGAAGAAAAAAGTATGGTTTTATACACGGTGATTGGGCGTTAGATAATTCCCGGCACAACAAATTTTGCGGTGTTGACAATGAGATTGAGATTTTACAGAAGACAGGATGTTATGCGGATTTTACATTTCCGTCTCCCAATACAGCTAATCCGTTGAAGATTAATTCGATTTACTATGCTCAAGATAATCCCAGTAAACCTAAATCGCATAATTGGGGACCGGACGTTGCAGCTAAAAGTCGCGACAAAAAGGGGCTGATGATGGTGCAGGGGCCAATTCACCCGCTATTTGTTGACAACAAGCCGTGGAGTTTCCGGATCATCGGCGATGCGCTGGATTGTTTTACGCCAACGTCAAAAAGTCGGGTTGATGCATGGATTCGTTCGGATATCAGTGTCAAAGATAAGGATGATTTGATTGTGATCAAAGTGCACACCCATGGGGCAGAAGATGCGGATACGGTTTTGGGGAAAAAAATGCAGGACATTTGGGGGTATCTTGAATCACAATATAATGATGGCCAGAAATATATTCTCCATTATGTAACGGCCCGAGAATTGTATAACATTATTAAAGCCGTGGAAAATCATGAACATATGGATGATCCAGAAAAGTTTCGAAACTACCGTATAAAGCCGCCCAAATACAAGAGTGATGTAAACATTGAGTCCGCATCTGATCATTTGAAAAGTTTGGTGGCTAAAACTTATAGGTAGCCCATAAAGTGAAGCGTTCGATTGGTAGCAATTTGCCCTTAAGGAGAAAGAGAATGGAAAAACAGGAAAAAATCATCGAGGTTGTCTTTCAAGCCATTGATAAGATCAATCAGTATTTGTCGGAAGAAGAAAAAGTCGGGAAATCTCTGAATGAGCAATTGATTGGGCCAGCATCTAAGCTGGATTCTTTGGGAATAATCAACCTTATTGTGGCGGTAGAGGAAGGATTGCAGGAAAATTTTGCGACAACAATGACGTTAGCCAATGAGAATGCATTGTCTACTTCAAATAGTCCTTTTAAGAACGTCCAATCGCTCGTTGATTACATTCAAAAGAATCTTCAGGTTGAAGCTCATGGATAAAAATGACGTGATGCTGATAACTGGTGCGAGCAGAAGTATCGGCGAGCATCTGGCTAATTATTATTTACAGAGAGGTTATCGAGTGATCGGATGCAGCCGTAGCGAATCTCCCGTCCTGCATGAGCGTTATCGTCATTTTGTCTTAGATATCCGCAATGAGGCCAAGGTCATGGAAATGTTCCGTGAGATTTCGAAAAGCTATGGTTCCTTGGCTGTCGTTATCAATAACGCTGGTCTACAAAGCATCAATCATTCTATGCTGACAGATTATAAGACTGTTGAAGATGTTTTCGCGACCAACATGTTTGGTGCTTTCTTGGTTTGTCGCGAATCTACCAAGTTGATGAAAAAGAACAATTATGGGCGGATTGTAAATATATCGAGCATTGCTGTTCCGTTATCATCGGTGGGAAATGCCATTTACAGTGCGTCAAAAGCTGCATTGGAACAGTTTTCGAAAGTTTTGGCCAAAGAAGTTGCTGGTTTCGGAATCCGTGCAAATGTCTTGGGGCTTTCCGTTGTTGCTGAGTCTGGAATGGGGGAAAAAATCAGCGAGACGGCGCTCAAACAAACGCTTGACTGTATTGCTTTGAAGGAAAAAATTACCGCTGAAGACATCGTTCATGCCATTGATTTTTTAATTTCTGAAAAAAGCAAAGCCATTACCGGGCAAACGATCTATTTAGGCGGAGCTTAGAATTCCGGAGTTCATGAATGCGAGTTAACATTCAAAGTATTGAATATCATTTACCGGAGACGGTCATATCTAACGAAGACTTAGGACGTGAAAACACAGGCTGGGACATGGAAATTTTGGAGAAGCGCACGGGAGTTTCTAAACGGCATATTGTCCGGCCTGAGGAAACAGCCTTGGATTTGGCTTTTCATGCCAGCGAAAAGTTTTTTAGGAAACACAATATTGCCAAAGAGGAAATCGATGGGCTTATCTTCTGCACCGAAAGCACCGATCATATTCTCCCGCCGAACTCCTGCATTTTACATAACAAGTTAGGTCTTTCTGAAGATGTGTTGGCCTTTGATTTTACACTGGCTTGTTCCGGATATGTTTACGGATTGGCGTTAGCCCAAGGCTTGATTTTTTCTAAAAGTGCCAGACGGGTTTTATTAGTGAACGCAGATACTTATTCAAAATTCATTAATAGCCATGATCGTTCCACACGCGTACTCTTTGGGGACGGAGCTGCGGTCTCACTTCTCACCGCTTCCGATTCAGCCCAGGGGATAGTAGACATTAAATGTTCTACGTCTGGAAAAGACTATGATAAGTTCATTATCCCTGCAGGAGGGTGCAGGCTTCCCAAGTCGAGTGATACATCGGTTCCCATGCAGGATAAAAGCGGCAACATCCGAACCAAAGAAAATATTCATATGGACGGCTTAGGCATTTTGACTTTTGTGAATTCCAAAGTTCCTCAGCAGGTCACACAGATTCTGAGTAGAAACGGCCTTTCAGTCAATGATATTGATTTGTTTATCTTTCACCAGGCTAGCAACATGGCCTTGGATTCTATTGAGCGCATTCTAAAAATTCAGCCTGAGAAAATGTTTCGCAATTTAAAGAATCTGGGCAATCTGGTTTCCGCTTCCATTCCAATAGCATTAAAGGATGCGATGGATCAAGGCCGGATACAATCTGGTTACAAAGTCGTTCTTTCAGGATTCGGCGTGGGATTGTCCTGGGCCACAGCCATTGTTGAGTTTTAGTGCGCGCCTCATACAACAATTAGAGAAGATAATTAAGGAGTTTCATGAAGAAGAAATCACAAAACAATATCGATATCGCGGATGTGGTGATGAAAATTCAGGAGCAGCTCGCTGTTTTGGATCAGAAGCTGGATACATTTATGACTAAATCATTAAATGAATTGGCGCAGGCTCTTGCTGCAACCAAATCGGCGCAGGTTGTGCATTCGCCGGCTTCACCGACAAGTTTGCATTCCGGCAGTAGACCTGGTCGTCAGATGTATGCGGTCGTTTGCTTTGAGTGTGGCAAGGATACGGAAATTCCGTTTAAACCTTCCGGTGACCGTCCGGTGTTTTGCAAGGAATGTTTTTCAAAGCGCCGAGGAGTTCAGGGGCCTAAACCGGGAGATTCAAAACCTCAGGGGTTCTCGCTGGCGGCGCCCAGCGAGCCCGCTTCATCTGCAAGCGTTCCCGCTGCCAAGAAGAAAGCCGTAGGGCAAAAAAAATCGGCAGTTAAAAAAAAGACAGTTGTTAAGAAAAGTGCAAAAAGAAAATAAACAAGTTTGAATAAATTAAGGGATGTAGAGAGTGTTTTTAACTTTTTGTTTGTTTGGTGAATTCTCGCGGATATAATGACTTAAACACAACACGGAGGCGGACATGTCGAAGGTCTATGACATCATCAAGAAAAAAGACGGAATGATTTTTTCGGTTAAGCCGCAAGACACGATCAGACACACTCTTAAGCTAATGGCGGAGATGAACGTGGGGGCTGTTTTGATATTGGAGGGGGGAAGGATCATCGGCATCTTTTCTGAGCGGGACTTCGCTCGCCATTCGGCCAAAGGACAGGTTCGTATTGAAGATGCCCTCGTCAAAGATATGATGACCACGTCCATCGTTTCCGTCAGTTCCTCGCAGACCACAGAGGAGTGTATGTCGCTTATGACCTCCAAGCGTATCAGGCATCTTCCCGTTATTGACAATGAAAAACTGATCGGTTTAATTAGTATCGGGGATGTGGTTAAGCAGGTCATTGAAGATCAGAAATTTTCGATCACGCAGTTGGAACGCTATGTTTCCGGTGATTCTTATAATTAATAGGTTTTTGAAGAGTCAACTCTATATGATTTCGTAAGAAAGGCGACCCTTAGGGTTGCTTTTTTGTATGAGCCAATTCTAACTTAACTGTCTTGCGGATGCCACAGGCTTAACTGGTGGCAGTATACATCTAATCAATTCTTAGTTTGACTTGCTTAGTGTTATTTGGTACGCTTCTTAAATTATTTTTGACTGTTGTTATGACGCAGCAGCAAGAACCCATCACAAACTTTATTTGGCAAAGGAGAGAAATATGTATCGGATGTTATTCGTTTTAGTTGTTTTCGGAAGTTTCATCGCTGCGGGATGTGGTCAACAGCAACAGCAGCAGGTTGCCGCGCCTGAAACTGCTCAATCGACTGAATCAGTGCAGGCGGTGGTGGAGCAGGCTCAAAAATCCGCAGAGCAGGGAGTTCAAGCGGTCGCAAACGCACAACAGAATGTGCAAGATTCAGCTAACCAGATGGTTGAGCAAGCCAAAAGTCTGCTCGCCTCTGCTCGAGAAATGCTCAATAATGGCAAATTTGAAGAAGCCATT
>JAEUSC010000102.1 GCA_016789035.1 Candidatus Omnitrophota bacterium | reverse complement strand
AAACTCTTGATCTGTAAAATGCGTTAACAAATCCGACGTCCTAAGAGGACCTTCCTGAGATAACAAAAGTAAAATCTTTTTAGTAGGACTCATCTGCTGGGTTGAAAAATAAAAAACAAGATATGCAGGAATGAGTAAGATATACATTCCTACAGCACTGCTCGGCATTCTCACGTTCCATAACGACACTGGCTCAGAGGAAAATGTGTTGCCGAAAAACCAGAAGACCACCCCCATAAGGCAAAGATTGACCAGCGCAATTCCTACAAAAGGCATTAACAAAAGCCCGGGACCCCGATGCTTGCGGCAGACGATCAAATGAATGACAACCGCATCCAGGAAGAAAAACAACATGATCAGGATGTCGAGCATATTTTCTTCTCGGATAGCGGCGCAGAAAAGTAGATGTCTTTAATTAAGATCCCTATTGTGCTCACAACGGCTACAACATTCTTTATTTTAAAGGCCTTGGATTTTTCTGTCCGGCGGCCTACGTGGTCAAAATAAATAGACTTATAGCTGTATCCGGACTTGATCATGCGAACCAGGCATTCGGCCAATGTGGCCAGACCCACTGATTTCATTGGGATAGACTTAAGGACCTCAGTACGGCAAATAAAGGCGCCATTGTAATACTCTAGTTTTAGCCCAAAAAGCGTATTCATCAGCACAATGAAAGTCCGCGAAACAATCCGGCGAAACATTGACCGTTTGTTGACTTTCGACATGTAGCTGATGACCAGATCCGTATCACCGATTTCTTTGACCAATTTGGCGAGCGATTCCCCGGCCATATCATTATCACCCGGAAAGACCGTGACATACTCCATTTCCGCCAAATTAACACCTCGTTTAAAAGAAAAGCCAAACCCTTTATTGCCATCATTGGATATGACCATAACGGAAGAATCGGACTTAGCCTTTTCTAAGGCTACTTCACGGGTTCGATCGCGGCTGCCGTCATCGATAACGATCACCTGATAAGCGTCCACCAACGGTTTGACCGCGTGAATGACACTGTCAATGGCAGACCGAATATTCCCCTCCTCATTAAAGGCCGGGATTACAATGCTGAGCGAACGCTCATGTCGTTGAGTCATTTACGGAATCCATTTTGAGGACAATGCGGCCGGCATCACCGCTTTTTAAGATATCGAAAGCCGTATTGATTTGATCAAGCGTCAGACGGTGGGTAATTAAATCGCCAATGGGAAGTTCACCTTTATCGAAGGCATCCACATACTTGGGAATATCATAACTTGGATTCGTCTCTCCACCCCACGAGCCATATAATTTTTTTCCCTTAATAAGTTCAAAAGGATGGATGGCAATTTTTTCATCCTTACTCAAGTTGCCTGCAATGACACAAATGCCTTTGGCTTCTCGGGCCAGATCAAATGCCATTTCCATGGCGGTCTTATTACCCGAAGCATCCACGGTATAGTCCACCCCGTTAGGCACAATCTTTTGCAACAGCTGCCAGACATCAATGCGGGAAGCATCAACCGTATGTGTGGCGCCGCACTGCTCGGCAAATTTGAGTTTATCCTGCGAAAGATCGATCGCAATGATCGGATGACAGCCCCGACGGCGCGCGCCCATAACCACACTCAGGCCCACCCCTCCCGTGCCGAACACGGCAATGGAACTGTTTTTCTTGGCCTTCAATGTATTTTCCACAATCCCGCATCCCGTTGCAACCGCACAGCCGATGATCGCGGCTGCCTCAGGGTTAATGCGTTTGGAAATTTTTGTAACCCGGTTTTCGGAGACCACGGAATAATTGCTGAATGTTGTTACCCCGCCGGCATTAATAATCCTAGAACCACATTTATATTGAGAATTAATACCGTCTAAACCATCTCCTTTGATCCAGGACAACGCGACATAATCGCCTTTTTTAACCTTGGTGATTCCTTCACCGATATCTTCAATGATGGCGGAGGCTTCATGACCTAAAAGATGCGGCAAGAATTTATCCGGACCTTTCAGGCCGATCATTTCGTTGTATTGCGCGCGGCAGACTCCGCTGTAAAGAATTTTGACTAACACTTGGCCGCGTTTGAGCACAGGGATCTCGACGTCTTCAATAACCAGCGGTTTGTTCAATTCATAAAGGATAGCGGCTTTTGTTTTCATAGATTAGGGAATAAACCAGAAATAATCTCCTTCATAACCCACTTCCTTAAAAAGCTTCTTCCATTCATCCACATGCATATACGTTTGGGCCGTGAGGTTCCAGGCATCCATCCGCTTCTTTTCCTCGGGCGTACGATAAGCATCGACAGTAATGAAAGCATCGCGGCGAGTCACGCGCTGAATTTCCCGAAGCGCTTGTTTGCACTCATCCAGCGGAAGATTATGAATGGTGTTAATGGACACGACCAGATCAAAACTCTGATCTTCAAAGGGGAGCTCTTTGGCATTGCCAACAGCCACATTGCGCTTCACCTTTTCAATAGCATTATCAATGGCATAAGAAGAAATATCGATTCCACTTAAAGTGGCATCCGGCAACGCCAGGGCAAAATCGTGAAGCATAAAACCTTTGCCGCAACCGACATCCAGAATGGAAGATTCATCGTCCAGCCCGTAATATTCAATAAACGTGGGCACAACCGGCTGCCAAAACCGCGCTTGATAGGTG
>JAEUSC010000098.1 GCA_016789035.1 Candidatus Omnitrophota bacterium | reverse complement strand
CCTTCGGTCGATATAAGCCCGGAATATGGGGGGGCGACCGGTTGGATCATCGCCAACAATACGATTGCCAACGAAAACGACCGGGCGGCTATTGTTGTGTGGGGGGCCGTCAAGAATTCAAGGATAGTGAACAATATTTTTTATGAGAACGGACGAAATCGCGCCGGCGCATACGCTCAGGGAATTGATTTTGTTTTTTCTGCCGCAACCCCACCGAGCGGACTCGTGGTCAATAATAACATTTCCTATGCAACCGCACCCGGCGGTACAGTTTTTATGGGTGGCAGCGGCGCAACTCAAGGGGTTCACTACACACAATCGGGCAACATCGTAAATACGGCCAATCCTGACTTTTTCGATCCGGCTGCGGGCGATTTTGGTCTGAGGCTTTTATCTCCGGCGATCGATGCGGGGGCAACAGTGTCGGAAGTCACTCAAGACTTTACCGGCGATCCTCGCCCTAACGGACCTAATTATGACATTGGGGCGTTTGAAGGATCGGGTTCTCACCCTGATCCCCTTTCTTTAATTGGAGGTGGTCCGGGAGGGGGCGGTAGCGGCACGCCCTGCTGTCAGTGATGCGCGGTTAATATGGTGGTGATGATTTGAAAGATGAAAAAACAAAACACAAAGGACGTTCATCGATACATTTTTAGTGTGTAGCCTTCTGTCTATCGTCTCAAACGGAGGATTATGAAAATGCGGATTCTATTAATGATTGCACTCATGATAAGCCTGGCGCAGAACGCCATTGCGGCGGAGTATTACATGTCTCCGTTCGGGAATGACTCAAATCCCGGTACTTTGGCAGCACCGTGGAGAACGCTTGACCGGTTGCAGCGGGCTCAGTCAAGCCTGCGGCCCGGGGACACGGTTTGGTTTCTTGGCGGAAATTATGTTATCAATGATTCTGCTGCTTTTCTTTATTACCGATGGAATACGGACGGAACGGCGTCTGCGCATATCAAATATCGAAATTATCAAAACCAGGTACCTGTGATTGTGTTTGATCGAAGAGTGTATAACAACCCGCAGTCTTGGGGTTATATATTCGGTCTGGGCGATTATATTGAAGTTGATGGTTTGACCTTTTTGCAGACGGAACCGTCGCGGGCGCTGGGTATGGTAAATGGTGTAACAGTCAATAAGGATATGACGCCAACGGTGTTTTCGTCGTATGGAACGGGTGTAGAAATACGAAATTGTACAATTGAAAATTTCTCCGGGTTGGGAATTTTTTATCACGGCCGAAATATCCTTGTTGAGAATAATAGGATCATCGGAACGGGATCCCACGGTTTTTATGTTGCGGGATACGGAGGCACCTTTCGGTATAACGAGTTGGACGGGAGCCGCGGCTACAGTAACCAGTACGAGATCCAGCTTCAGTACGAGACTTGTATAGGAAATTTGATTTACGGCAATCTGATAAAAAACGGACGGGCGGCAAACGTGGTTTTATCCGGAAGTGTTGCCAACAACCAGATCTTTAACAATGTTTTTATCAATAACGTTCCCAAGTTGAATGGCGATTACAGCAACGGTTTAGGTTATTTTTGCTGGAAAAATTACGACGGGACGCCAGCCAGAGTATTGAGTGGAAACAAATTTTACAACAATACTATGATCGGCAAGTATTACTACGTTATCGACACTAAAATTGGCCTTCCCAGCGGGTCTAACTGTGGCGCGACAAATGGCGGAAGACCTTTGGCGGATAAGACGGAAATTTATAATAATATTTTTTATCCCATTGCTCTGCCGGATGGATCGTTGGAGTCGTTACCTTTGATGAAGAACAATATCTTTTTTAACATTCGAGGCTCCCTTCCTGCCGGAAATACTTTGGTTAATCCGAACCTTGTGAACCCCAGCGGCAGTACATCGGCGGATGCGATGCTGCAGGCGGGGAGCCCGGCAATCGACCAAGCCACCAGCGGTGCACCGGCACTTGATTACCGTTCGGGAGCCCGGCCCGTGGGCGCGGCGGCGGATGTAGGCGCGTTTGAATATGGAGCTCCTCCGGGAAGCGGGGGCGGTCCGGTGGGCGGCGGCGGATCTCCCAGCGATCCTAATTTTCCGTGCATTTAAGAAAGTATGACCGATGATGTGGTTTTAAGCCGAGAAGAGGCCAGAGAAACAAAAGAGTATCTTGCAAGAGGGAAAAGACAAAAGACGTTCATCGATACATTTTTAGTGTGTAGCCTTCTGTCTATCGTCTTAAACGGAGGATTATGAAAATGCGAATTCTATTAATGATTGCACTCATGATAAGCCTGGCGCAGAACGCCTTTGCGGCGGAGTATTACATGTCTCCGTTCGGGAATGATTCAAATCCCGGAACGTTAGCGGCTCCGTGGCGGACAATGGACAGGTTGCAGGATGCTCAATCTTCTCTTCACTCCGGTGATACTGTTTATTTTCGGGCAGGGGATTATTTAGCAACCGATGCGAGCAGGTTTGAAAATTACTCTTGGAGAGCGAAAGGCGTTACTTACAAAAACTACGCCACGGAAGTACCGGTATTGATATATGACAAAAGGAAGTTAAATACAGTGGACGGAGGTAAGATCTTTATTTTTCTTGGGGAAGGGGTCACTGTTGATGGTTTGTCTCTAAAAATGACGGAGGCATCCCGTAGCACCGGTATGAACGGTCACGAGATTATAACAAGGCGTGGCAACGCTAACTCTTTTTCAACTTGGGCAAGTGATGTTACTATAAAAAACTGTACTATCGATAATTTTAGTGCTCCTGCTATCTACGTTCACGGAGAGAATATTATGGTCGAACATAACACTCTAAAAAATTTAGGTTCTCATGGCTTCTATGTCGCAGGCAAGGACGGCACGTACCGTTATAACTATATTGATGGTTCTAGGGGGTACCCATTACAGAATGATATTCAAATACAATATGAGACCTCTATTGGGAATAAAATTTATGGCAATATTCTTGCAAATGGTCAGATGTCAGGTGTCGTTTTTTCGGGCAGTGTTTCAAACAATGAAGTATTCAACAACATCCTTATTAACTCTGGTGATAACAAGAGCGGTTCTGGAGGGTTTGCTCTTGCTTTGTTTTGTCAACAAAACCTTGATGGATCTCCTGCAACAGCGAGACCGGGCAACAAGTTCTACAATAATACCGCCATTGGTAGGATAAAAAGTAGGGTTGTAGATACCGTTACTGGAACCCCCGCGGGAACATACTGTTTGGGAATGATGGGCGGAAGAGCGTTAGCAGAGAATGTAGCAATATATAACAATATTTTTTATCCAAGTTCACCGCCGCAATATTCGATGGGAAATATATCCACTATAAAAAACAACATATTTTATAACATTCCAGGCTCGGTTCCGGCGGGGAACACGATGGTCAATCCTAATCTGGTCAACCCCAACGGCATTACATCGGCGGATGCGATGCTGCAGGCGGGGAGCCCGGCGATTGACCAAGCCACCAGCGGCGCACCGACACTTGATTACCGTTCGGGAGCCCGGCCCGTGGGCGCGGCGGCGGATGTAGGCGCGTTTGAATATGGAGCTCCGCCGGGAAGCGGAGGCGGTCCAGTGGGCGGCGGATCTCCCAGTGATCCTACGTTTCCGTGCATTTAAGACAGTGGCCGGTGATTTGGTTTTAAGCCGAGAAGAGGCCAGAGAAACAAAAGAGTATCTTGCAAGAGGGAAAAGACAAAAGACAAAAGACAAAAGACAAAAGACAAAAGACAAAAGACAAAAGACAAAAGACATTCCACCGTACATTCAGTCTTTGGTCTTCGGTTTGTGGTCTTTAGTCTTAAACGGAGGCATATGAAACTCAAAGTATTGTTAATTCTAATTACGATGGGCCTGGCCAACAGCGCGTGGGCGGCGACTTACTACGTTTCCACCAGCGGCAACGATTTAAACAACGGCAGCAGCGCTGCCACGGCATGGCGCAACCCGCAAAAATGCGTTGAGCCTGGATCTCCGCTGGTTGCAGGCGATATCTGCGAAATCGGAGACGGTACTTATACGTCAAGCGCGGTGAAGGGGCGCGTCATGGCGATAACCTCTTCCTCGCCGCAGGGAACGGCGGGAAGTCCCATCACCATTCGAGCGGCAAATCCGTTCGGGGCAACGCTCGAGGCGCCGGATACATTCCCAGGCGTCAATTGTAACACGACGGCGTGCCCTTATGCCGGGATTTATATTTCTGGCAGCAAGTACTACGTGATAGAGGGGCTCCAGTTTACCCGTCCCGGTTCTTCCTACGCGGATCTCGGATCATCGGCAGGCATTACGATGTTTTCAGTAACCAACATCACTGTGCGAAACAATCATTTTCATGATATCGGCCGCAATGTTTGTCACGAAGGCCTCAAGGGGCAGTCAGGTGTGTTTGGCGGGCAGACAAAGAATTTGTTATTTGAAAATAATATTTTGAATAAGATCGGACGGCTCCGTAATGGAGAAAACGGATGCGTAACCACAAAGTTTCAACATGATCATGGGATTTACCTAGATGAGTCAGATAATGCCATGATTCGCAATAATATTTTTTATGACGTTAATCGAGGCGTTCCTATCAACATTAAGGCTTATAGCGGGGTAACGAGCAGATTAAAAATTTTCAACAATACGATTTCAGGTAAGAGTCCGACGGGAAGTCCAAAGGGACAGATTGCCATCACGAATAGAGCTACCGATATACAGATTAAGAACAACATCTTTAACGACCCGCCCGATTATGTTTTCTGGTGGTATATCACTTCCGTGGTCAATAATCTTGTGATCGAGAACAATCTTTCCAACAGCACGGCAGCGACGCTCATAAACCCGTACCTCCAGCCGTCCAGCGGGATTATTTATACGAACAATACTCTTAATACCGATCCTCTTTTATGGGACCCGGCCAATGGAGACTTCGGTTTGAAGCTGTTATCACCGGCTATTGATGCAGGAACGACTTTGTCAGAAGTGACGCAAGATTTTACCGGTGCTGCCCGTCCGAACGGACCGGCGTATGACATTGGGGCTTTTGAAGGATCTGGATCACAACCTAATCCGACTCCAGGAGGTGGTGGGACGGGCGGGGGAACTGGCACGCCCTGCTGTCAGTGATGCGCGGTCAGTATAGTGGTGATGATTAGAAAGAGGACAAAAGACATTCCACTGTAGGTTCAGTCTTTGGTCTATGGTCTTTGGTCTATCGTCTTAAACGGAGGATTATGAAAATGCGGATTCTATTAATGATTGCACTCATGATAAGCCTGGCGCAGAACGCCTTTGCGGCGGAGTATTACATGTCTCCGTTCGGGAATGATTCAAATCCCGGTACTTTGGCAGCTCCGTGGAAGACAATGGATCGTCTGCAGGTGGCGCAAGCCATCCTTCGGCCTGGCGACACGGTCTGGTTTCGGGGCGGGGACTATATGCTTACAGATTCTGACGTTAACGGCCGGTACAGAGTTCTTGTCGCCAATGTTACATATAAAAACTACTCGGGAGAGGTTCCCGTCATCGTTTGGGATCGAGTGGTCCGCAGAACCACCCACAACTGGATGCTTTGGCTCAATGCGGACAGTATCACCATTGATGGTCTTAATTTTCGGGTCACGGAAAGATCTCGAAGTTTTGGCCAGCTGCCAAATAATGGAGAAAATATAAAAGGAAACGGAGTTGTGCCAGGAGGATTGGTTACGTGGCAGTCAAATGGAAAGATCCGCAATTGTAGTATTGAAAATTTTAGCGTTGGCGTTGGTGTTTACGGAGGCTCAAACCTGCTGGTCGAAAATTGCAAAGTTAGCGGCACGATATCTCATGGATTTTATATCAGTGCTGGTAGCGGTACTTACAGGTACAATTCACTAAACGGAAGTAGAGCATATTGGAATCAGCGAGAGATACAAGTGCAATATCGTTTATCCAGCAGAAATAAAATTTACGGTAATTTCATAGCAAACGGACAAGCTGCAGCGGTTGTCTTCTCAGATGGGTGTTCTGGTAATGAATTCTTTAATAATATTATTCTCAATGGTGGATCTAAAAAAGAGACGGGGCATGGCCTTTATGGATATCCTCTAGATTTTAATTGTGGCAATAGTCCTAACGGCGGCCCTTTGATGGGGCCCGGAAACAAGGCTTACAATAACACTATTATTGGCAAAAGTAATTCTGGGTTAATAGCTCCTTGGTGGTCAGAGTGTGGAGGAAACAGGGTTGAGATTTTCAACAATATCTTCTATCCGAGTTCTGCAGTACCGGTTGTTCAAACGGGGTCCAACATCCACGACAATATTTTTTACAACATCACAGGTTCGGTTCCTGGGGGGAACACGATGGTCAATCCGAATCTGGTCACTCCCAACGGAAGTACATCGGCGGATGCGATGCTGCAGGCGGGGAGCCCGGCCCGTGGGCGCGGCGGCGGATGTAGGCGCGTTTGAATATGGAGCTCCGCCGGGAAGCGGCGGCGGTCCTTTGGGCGGCGGCGGATCTCCCAGTGATCCTAATTTTCCGTGCATTTAAGAAGGTGTTTGGGAGTTGTGAGTATGCAAGAAGAAAGAGTGGCAATTTACCGCTTAGTAAGTGGATTGATATATAACAAGTAAGATATTTTTAGTGACCGAAAAGTATAAAAGTGTCTAAATACAATCGAAAATTTGCGCTTTGCATTGCAAAAGGGTCATGTTATATTTGTGACGTAATTTAACTGAATCGTTAGAAATTAATAATACCCGATATGATTAATCAAAAATATCAGCAGCGTGGTCAAGCAGCTCTCGAATATATGTTGCTTTTAACAGTTGTCGCTGTTGTGATTTTACTGGCGTTAAAACCTACCGTCTCACGCTCCCTTCTCAATAGGGCTCAAACCGACACCGAAGGTTATTACAACACCGTAACAGAAGTCATTATGGGTAAGAATCCCTTACCGATTGACGGCGGTTGGTGTGCTCCCAAGCCAAACGGTGTGCGGGAATGCGCGTGTCCTCAGCCGGCGTTTGGCGGCGCATTTTGTACCGGATCAGGATCCGGTTCGAGTACGCCCATAGCTGCTTATTGCGGAGACGGCACATGCAACGGCAATGAAACGGGAGAAGCCGGGCATCCCAGCGGGCCGGGGGACACACAACAAACCTGTTTGAATGACTGTGATTTTGTGGATTGCGGCGGCTGCGCCACGGTGGAATCGGAAAATTTGTGCGGGGCTGTTTGCGGAACCGTTATCTGCACAGGCTTAGAAGTGTGTATGTCCAGCAAGTGCGCCGCGACCTGTCCGGGATATCAGGCCCGGTGCCAGCAAGACACGGGGCTGTGTTCGGGATCGTGTTCCTGCGATCCGGCCACATGGACGCCCTCCGGTGCTTGCGGGGTTGCTGTGGGATCTTGCTCGCCTACGCCGTTTGAGAGATGTTCTACAAATGCCAATTGTGATTCTTCCTGCACTCCGGAGCAGAAGATTCAGCCGCGGCCGCATCCTACGTGTGGACAATGTGCGGCCGTGTCAGTTCCTATCCCTTGCGGGCCGGGAACTATTACCTTTCCCTTGTCCCCTAACGATCCCACTCGAACAGTCAGTGTTCCGTGTCCTGCCGGATGTTCAGGAGGGCCCATGACGACCATCTGTTCCAACGGCGCTTTTACTCCAGCATCAAACTTTTGCAATTAAGGGTGTTTTCCTGCCATCACAGCGCGCTCCATCAAAGGACATGAATGTCTGTTGATGAAGTTGCCGGCAATTCGAACAATAAAAGAAGATTATTGATATAGCGACAGATGGTAGGGAGTAATTCTGAATCTGAACTACGTCTTTCGCTGGTCCCGGACGTAATTGCTTTTCTCAATGTTCTTGGCGAATTTTTTTAATTCCGCGCCGATTTCCCCGACTTGGGCTACGTGGGTGATTTTTTGTGTAACGCTTGAGACGATCCCTATGGAAAGCGACATCAGTCCGGCCTTGGTTTCATTGCCCTGGCGGTCCTTGCCGATGATATAGCCGGCAGCGCGGTCGGTTTCGTTGTAGAATTCCGGCGCTGTTTTATCAAATTCATCAATGATAGTCTGGCTTAATTGATCGGCAATGGCATCATCGCAGATAAAGACAAAGTCATCCCCGCCGATGTGTCCGATGAAAGCATCTTTGCCTGCCGCGCGGTTTGTGTTCTCAACAATGATCCGGGCGGTAGTCCGGATGACTTCGTCGCCTTTCTCAAATCCGTATTTGTCATTATAGATTTTGAATTTGTCCAAATCTGCGTACCCGACGGCAAATGGCTTGTCGAGTGAAATCCGGCTCTGAAGTTCATCCATGATGGAGGTGTTTCCGGGAAGGCGGGTCAAGGGATTGGCGTCCAGGCTCATAATTGTCCGCCGCAGGATCATTCGGATGCGCGCCAAAAGCGTGTCGGGCTCAAACGGTTTGATGATGTAATCATCGGCTCCCGATTCGATGCCAAAGACCATGTCTTTGACTTCGCCTTTGCCTGTGAGCATAATGATCGGAATGTGACGAAATAATATGTCCTTGCGGACTTCTTTACAGAATTCAGGTCCGGTCATGACAGGCATGTTGTAGTCGGTGATAATCAAGTCTGGGTTTTTGGAACGGACCAGATCGAGTCCTTCTTTGCCGTTGTTGGCGGCAATCACCTCATAAGTATCAGAAAGAGTGATGGCGAGAACGTCTAGAATGTCGGAATCATCGTCAATTGTTAATATTTTTTCTCTTCGCATAAAAACCCCTGTCGGCGACGGATGTGATTTAAGTTTCTTTCTTGGCGGAAGATTTTGTTGCAGCTTCCATGGATGTTGGGAGGGTGAAAAAGAATGTCGTTCCGGTTCCTACTTTACTGGTGACCCAAACATTTCCTCCATGGGCCTCCGTAATTTGTTTAACCAATGATAATCCCAGCCCGGTTCCCTTCACGCTTTGGTTGATTTCGTTATCGACTCGGTAAAATTCTTCGAAAAGTTTTTCCAAATCATCCTCAGGGATGCCGATTCCGGTGTCGGCAATCGAAAAGGTGATCGTGTCGGTGTCGGAATTGGGTTGAGCGGCAATGGTGATAGTGCCCTTGGCCGGCGTGAATTTAAGCGCATTACCGACGAGATTGATAAAAATGCGTTCCACATGGTTACGGTCGATGCACACATCGGGAAGATTGTCCGGCAGATCGACTTGGAGGTTCAGATCTCTATCTTTGAGTTGGGGCGTCAGAAGATCGGCAATGTTATCGATGAGCGGTTTTATGGATTGGGCAAGATATTTCATTTCTGCGCGGCCGGACTCAATGCGGGCAATGTCCAAAAGATCATTGATCATCTTGACCAGATTATCCGAATGCGTGTTGATTTTGGCAAGCCGCTCTTTAACAGCGGGTGGGACCTCACCGATTTTTCCGGCGATCAGAATGGAGGCATAACCCTTGATAGATGTCAGGGGCGTACGCAGCTCATGAGAGACCGATGAAATAAACTCGGATTTCTGTTTGCTGATGAGCTTAACTTTCTCGAGGGCGGACTC
The DNA here is from genome assembly GCA_016789035.1 of Candidatus Omnitrophota bacterium. Taxonomy (GTDB): domain Bacteria; phylum Omnitrophota; class Gorgyraeia; order Zapsychrales; family Fredricksoniimonadaceae; genus JAGNTT01. Next base: position 8,675 of record JAEUSC010000098.1, on the reverse strand, counting down.
AAGTTCTTTGGTTCGTTCTTTGACTTTGGATTCCAGCATCTGGCTGGAGCGAAAGACCTGTTCAAATAACTGGGTGTTTTCCAGAGATTGTCCGATCTGGTTGGCTAAAATGGAAATCAATTCCTCATCGCCTTCGGTCACGGCAGGGGAGGTATAACGGTTTCCGACAAACAGCATTCCATCCATATTGTTCTGTGCTGGAATCGGCGTCAGAATAAAATGTTCCGTGGCAAACAGTTGGATGATTTTTTCTTTGGTCTGTTTGGAGCTGTTAATCGAAGAAAATGTATGACCGTCCTTCAGGGCGGTCTTGAAATGTTCGTCGCGATTGATTTGGGAGATGATATTGACCAGTCTGTCATCCGGAAATCCGATATTCATACGGGGACGCAGGGCTTTGTGTTCGTCATAACTTAGGACAATTCCTCTGGAAAATCCCAGGTCGGTGAGCATCGCCGGGTTTATTTTCTGAAAGACTTCTTTGGCATCCAGGGTTTTGCTGAGTTCCCGGGAGAATTTCTGCAGCGTGTTTAATCCTTGGAGACGCTTTTCCAGTTCTTCTTGGGCTTTATTAAGTTCCAGATCGGTTTTGACGATCAGTCGGGCCTGTTCATCAAGATCATTGAAGGAACGGATGAATTTTTCATTGGCCGCCTTGAGCTGTTTGATTTCCTCTAATCTGTTGAATAAATAAAATGAGATCCCGGCAACAACAAGGATCAGAAGAAGGACAATGGCACCAAGCACAATGGAAGGATCAATGTTCATAGTTAACTGATCGCAATAATAACGATGCTTTCGTTTTGCAGTTGGGTGTTTCTTGTGTGGTCAATCGATTGAAGCGGGGCGATTTCGCCCGCAGAATACATACCGATCATGGGAGTGGTGTATCCTAAAATGTCCTTAATGACCTGGATCTCTTGGACGGCGCTTCGTCCCAGCATTTTATAACGGGTCATGGATTCAATAATCAGGATGAGCTTGGCCTGATGTCCGGACAGTCCGTCGCGGACTTCAAGCGCGGCATCAAGGGCGGCTTGTTTGCAGGAGTCTTTGCTTCCGATCATCAAATGCATTTCAGCACCCTCGGGAACCTCTCCCTGACATACAATACTACCGTCATCGAGAATGTCAATGGCGTTACGCAGTAAATACGTCCGGTCATTTTCCAAGTAAATCCCGATGGGGTAAAGGACAGCCATCGACCCTAACCGGGAATCTTTGAGGGTTTTAAAGTCTTCATCAAAGTAGGTTTCATAGAGTTTTACGGCCCGTTCTCCGTCGATGGTGTGGATGACGGAACCGTGGGCTTTATCGATGGTGCGGGGTTTGCCTAGCGGTTTCCAGCCGTGGCGGCTGCCGACAGAGATGGTGATCTGTCCGCTGATTAAGAGTCCCACCATGGAATTGGTGAGCATTTGACTCTGATAATACTGAACCGATTTTTTGTACTGAAATTGGTCGCTGCTGATGCCGCCGACGATGGGCGTTGTGCTTCCTAGGACTTCTTTGGCGCCATGAGAAAATAGGGCGCCGCTGATCAGGCCGCTGTCGGCGAAAACCGTCAGGATTTGCCGGCCGGGATTTTTATTGGTGCTGATATCGCGCGCCATCTGAAATCCCAGAAAGCGCATGTCTTTGTCTTTGATATCGCCTAAGGTCGCGACGTTCATATGGATTTCATCCGAACTGATCGCCAGAATTGAAATGCCTTGGCTGGCGATTTTATCCGGCATGATAAGACCGGCGCTGGAGGAGCCGATAATTTTTTGTGGCTGCAGAATAGCGAATATGGCATCCAGGATAATGGGGGATGCGTGGGACATGCTGGTAAAGACAACAACCAGCTGTGTGATGCGCGTATTGAGTTGTTTTTTGGCCTGTGCTGCTGCCTCTTTGGCGGCTTGGGCTGGGTCAGCGAGAGAACTAAAGCCGATACCGATGTGAGTGGCCACGGAAATTGATCTTTCGTAATTTGTTCAGAGTACTTTATAGATTTTCGTTTGACATTTTATAAGTCGACAGATGGGGTGTCAATAGGTCTGGATAATATTTATTGACGGAGAAAGTCGGTATGATATATTTATTGCCCAGTGGTCAGTTTCAGTATCTAGAAGGACTGGCTTACCGCGTGCCGATACCTATCTGGCCCCATCGTCTAGCCTGGTCAGGACGGATGGTTCTCAGCCATCAAACACCGGTTCAAATCCGGTTGGGGCTACCAAATTTAATTCTTCGGGACTTTTTGCCGCTAACTGCTTGAAAATCAAAGCAGTTCCTGTGGTTCGAAAAGTCCCTTTTTCATAATAGATTTTGTCCGGAAAAACCAGACTTTGGAACCGTTGTCTTAGGTCAACCTCGGAGGAGGCCCAAAGCTGGGCGAGGTTCGAGACAAAAAACTTGCAGTAGTTCAAGCACGCCTCCACATCATTCAGATCAATCTTCACTTCGTTAAGCTCGATCTGCTTCATCAAGATTTGGTTTTTTAGGTCTTCGGAGTTGCGCTTATATGCTTCTTCGCTGAACGTCCCCTCAATCATTAGCTTATCAATCCGGTTTTGCTTTTCCTGAAGCGCTTTCAATTCCTTTTCCACCCGGAGTTCTTCCTTGATCTGCTCCGACTGTTGAGCCTTCCAAACATCAATAACGATTTTTTCGAAGAGGTTTAGAATATCAGGTCGCGGCTGGAAGGACTTCAGGTATTCAAAAAACGCCGATTCCAAAACAGCTTTCCGGACGTTATACGAACAGCCTTTAGTAAAGCAGTGATAATGGGCGTATTTCTTTTTGTTCCGTCCGGTGGACCACGCGCCGGTCAGTTTACCGTCGCACTTAGGGCAACGCATAAATCGGCGTAGCGGGAAATCCGGATGATTCCGACCGCGCGGCATAAGCGAGACTTTCTTGCCGGTTAGAAGCTGTTGAGCTTTAAAGAAAGTATCTTGAGTAATGATGGGTTCGTGGATCGCGTTGATGTATCCGGGGAACCATTTACACTCAATGAGCCCGGCGTAAAGCGGATTGGTCAACAGCCTGTTCATAAAATTAGGGTTGGCTTTCTTCACGCCAGCCTTGCGTAATTTCTGGACGATCTCGATTTGTCTGTGGAGGCCGGTTTCAAAGAGCTGGAAGGCCTTTATAACGTGTTTGCTGTCTTCCGCCGGGGTAATCAGCGGTTTATTGTTTAAATCGCGGGATTGCTTGTATCCAAACGGCGCGCGCCAGCACCAGCGGCCCTGCTGGATGGCCTGTCTCATGCCGTTGGTAGTCCGTTCGCTCTTAACATCGTTCTCGAATTGCGCGAACGTGCCGATGATGTTGCGGATCATCTTGCCGACGGCGGTATCTTCGTTATTTTCTGTAACCGAAAGAATCCGGATTCCCAAAGTCCCAAAGACTTTTAAGAGATCGGTTTGATCGGCGAGGTTCCGGGCGAGGCGGTCATACTTCCAAATGATGAGGACGGAAATTTTTTTCTTGTTGAGGGCGCAATATTGGGCAAGATTCTTGAGTTCGGTCCGGTCCTGCGTCTTGGCGCTTTCGCCGCGCTCCATGAAAATCCGGTCAACCTCAAATCCTTGTTGTGCGGCAAACTTCCGGCACGCGTCCTCCTGACCTTCGAGGCTGTATCCTTTCTCGGCTTGCTCTTTTGTTGAAACCCTGCAGTAGATAACCGCTTTCATAGGAAATTATCCTTTCTATACATTTCCTGTTTTCCGTGCCAAGAATTTTGTGCCTCGTCGGCAGAGTGCTCTCATTATACTTAAAACCGGAAGAAGAAATGCCAAAAAAATATTTTATAGGCGCTGGCTAGGTGCGCGCTTGCCGACCCGCATCCGGGGCCCCCGATGGAAGGACCCGCGCTTTTTTAGACTTTTGGTATTCGGCGATGAACAGATCGGCGAGGCTGTAGAGGCTGGCCCGGATTTGCTCAACCTCCTCGTCGGTGAAGGTGTTGTTTAAATGCTTTTTACACTCTGCCGTGGAAAGCATGATCTCACTTTTACATAGGTCCGTATTTCTGACAATGGGGTCGTTTCCAGATTCTGGAAACGACTTTTGAAAATGATATTTCTAATTTTCGCACGGCTTTGCAATCCATCAAGGGGGTCGTTTACAGGATCTATAAACGACTTGAGCGTTTTAAATTATTTAAGTGATGCAAGTCATTGAGGATAAAGCTAATGGGAGAAAAGGGCGGAAATTTTGAGATATTTGCTTTTAAGGCAGTTTATGCTACCATACTTCGTCCGGTAACCCTGTTAAATCGGCTATCGGGCAGTATAATTGCCAAAGCCAAGATTGCCTGTGTTCTAGTTTCAAGTGTATTAATCCTTGATATGAACCGCGTAATCACGGCAACGCACGACTTCCCTAACGTCGGGAGCAACACACACTATAAATTAACCATCTCGGCGGATAAGGGGCATTTAAAAAGGTCGGGCGCGGTGGGTGCCTCAATCAACCAATACTGGTCGGTACAAATGCAACTTTGTACCGGCGCGCGCGAAGGAAACCAGTTCAGTATTAAAATGGTTTTCCCGTCGAGAAACATCAAACAACTGTATTGGAAGATTTGGAACGGCATGAAAAACATGATCGGCCTTAAGTTTTACTTGTTAAATCGGCTATCGGGCAGTATATTTGCCAAAGCCAAGATTGCCTGTGTTCTAGTTTCAAGTGTATTAATCCTTGATATGAACCGCGTAATCACGGCAATCCCTTCTTATTGTTGAGTTGTGTGTTGCACTGGCGTGCCAGGTGGAAAGCTCAACACAGAAAAGAATTAGATGCCTCGCAAACTTTCTCTTCTTCAACAAGTTCAGACCCCGTCCAATTTACGGGCCGCTTGGTCCGAGATTAACCGGTCTAACCCGCTTTCATCGGGCCTTTCCTCTTTTTCCATCCAAGATTTTTCATTAAATTTAAAAAATAATTTAGCTAATATCCGACGACAGGTGAAGGCGGGGAAATATCTCTTCCGTCCGGTCAAAGGTGTGCCTATTATTAAGAAAGGACAATTTACCAAAGAAGGCAAGCCTAAGAAACGAGGGATTCGTGTTGCGGAGGTTTCCGATCGCGTTGTCCAGCGCGCCATTACGCGGGTTATTGAGCCGATTTTAATCGAAGAGTTTCAATTGAATAATGGCGTCAGTTTCGCATATCTTCCCCGTCAGGGGGTAAGAAGCGCCTTAAATCAAATGGTTATACATTACCGCGAGGGTAACCCCGTCGTATTCGAGGCGGATATAGAGAAATTTTTTGATACTGTGAATAGGGACAAGTTGCTTAACGAGATGGTTTTTCCAGCCCTGCCCGATCAATCCATAAATGAGTTAATCACAGCGGCTTTAAACCAGGAAATTGGAAATAAAGATGCTATCCCGGAAGCGGATCGTTCACTCTTCCCCGACGGGGGAATACCTCAAGGCGGTGGACTTTCCCCTCTTTTTGCTAACGTATACCTCCACAATTTTGATAAAAGAATGTTAAAGGAAAGTTTTAAGCTGATCCGGTACGCCGACGATTTCATTGTAATGTGCAAGGACAAAGCAGAAGCACTCAGAGCTCACAATATTGCACAGGAAGAGATTGAGGGCCGTCTAGGCCTAACTATGCATAAACTTAATGCGGAAAGTAAGACCAGGATTTTAAAAGTAACCCAAGATCATTTTGAATTCTTAGGGACAAGATTTAATGGTAGAAGATTATGGCCAAGCGATAAGAAAATACAAATTTTTAACGCGCGGCTAAGAGAGATTACGGAACAAGGCGATAGCAAGACGCTGTTGGGCGTACTTAGCAAATTAAAGGCCCAGCTCGAAGGGTGGGTTTCAGCCTATTGCCACACCGATGTTGAACCGTACATGCAGACTTTGGAAGCAGAACTGAAAGAAAAGCTGGGTATCTTTACCCATTCCATTGATTGGAATGCAAAACGCCAGGCTCTTTCTCCGGCACAGCTAGCAAGCTCCGGCATCCAACCGATGGTTATTGCGCTTGAATTCCAACGAAAAAAGTTGAACATTGAACAGAGGGCAAATTTTTCTGGTCTATGGACACAAACACCTCAGGCCATCACAAAAGTCGGCGCTCCAGCTCTGGTTCAGTAGGAGAGTAAAATTTTATGAGCTACCTTGCCATAGGCATTTTAATACTCGTCGGTATTTTCTGGGGGCTTCAAGCATTATTTGAGGCGATTGGAAAGGCAACAAAAGAAACCTCCGCTAGGCTTTCTGTGGACAAAAGTAAGAATATTATTGAGCGGAACAATGAAATTATCCAAAAACATTTAAGCCAGATTTATGCTAAGGAAAGAGCGTATTACATTGAGAATGAAGTCCGCGATTGCATAGGCGTAATTGCTCAACGGGAGGGGCTCTCTGATTTAGTTCCAAAATATAGAGAGTGGTTATCTGATTGGGAACAGCGATCTGATTTACCCAAAGAATATGTTCAGTTGAAAGATCATTTGAAATTGATATTCTCGACGAAGCATAAAGAATTGATTGAGAAAGAACAAAATGAACAAGAGGTGAGAGTTAAAGAGCATAAAGACTTAATCGCCAGTCAGGGAGAGAAAATTCTAACGAGAAACCAAGATTTGATATCGAAGTTTCTTGAAATTGCAGAAAGAAAAGTATCTTTTATTGACGAATATGGCGATGAAAGCTGGGAAGAGCTTTCCGATGAAATACTGGCATGTATTAAGAAGTTATTCTTTAAGGAAGGGATAGAAATTAATTGGAAAGAATACGGAAAAGGGCGATTATTCTTTCAAACCGAGAATTTAGAAAAGATCCATTATCTTAAGAATAGATTAGAAGAAATGTTTCGTGATTATCATGGGAAACAAAAGACTACATTAACTGAAGAGTTGAATGAACTTTCCGGCGTTGAGTTTGAAACACATTTGGTCAAGATTTTAAAAAGTAATGGATATGAGGATATTAGAGGAACTCCCGGTTCCGGCGATCAAGGGGCAGACTTAATAGCGAAAAAAGATGGCAAAACAATAATTATTCAAGCTAAGCGTTATCAAGGACCTGTTTCGAACAAAGCTGTACAAGAAGTGATAAGCGCTTTGAGTTATTACGGTGGCGATGAGGGATGGGTTATTACTAATTCTTCTTTTACAACCTCCGCAAAGGCGCTTGCGCAAAAAGGTAAAATAAAGTTGATAGACGGCAACTCTTTGAAAAACATAAAAAATTATTTATAAGGAATAAATGGTCTGGATTTATTACATTTCATCGTTTTATTTAGGTATTCTCGCCACGATAGCATTGGGCGTAGACCTTACTAAGTTGCATTGGTTCTGGAAACTTACTCTGGGCCTCCTCGCATTGATTGCTCTTGTTCTTTCTATTGCATATCAGCACATTGAGAAGAAGATTGATGAACGAAATAAGATGATGACTGAATTTAGATCAGAGCAACGTGCAAGGGAAATAACTCAAAAGATTGATGAATTGGATGCTAAAGAAAAGAAAGGCCTATTTAGCGATAAGGACTACTTAAGCCGTATAAGTCTTGAATTAGAAAGTTTGAATATTACGCTTAAGAATCAGGGAAATTTAATCAAAGAACAATACCTCACGTCTTATTTTAATGAAATTGCGAGCATTCCCTCTTTTTATAATTGGGAGGAATGGAGTAGTACGGAAGGCATACTTTTTCAGCGCGTACTAGATCATATAAACGGTCATTTTGCCGCAAGGGGAACTTTTCATAGCGGCATGAGAGAAGCATTAATTACACAGTTTAAACAGGAGAGAGAAAAGCTTTTAAAGGCCAAAGCCCGGCAATACCAAGCGCCCGCAAAGTGATTCCATGCCTTTTGGGGAATATTTACTCTACAAATGCCTATGCCGCTTCAGCTGGTATAGGCACTAAGTCCTTAAATTTGAATATATTCTCGATCTCTGCTAGTATCTGATTCCAAGTAAATCCGTTTTGGACTACCAAAACTCTCCATTCACAAAATCCAAGATGTTCTTGATTTAAACACTCCGCCGTTTAAGATGTTGGCATGGCTCGTCTGGTATTTCTTCTGATTTCCTTTCTGATCGTTTTTGGTAATTATTATTTCGGATTTGATCATCCGAAGATCTGGTGGTCGATGGTTCTTTTCGGCCCCGTGATCGTCATCGGATTAGTCGACATGGTCCAGAAACGCCAAGCCATCCGTCGCAATTTCCCTGTGATCGGCAATTTCCGTTACATGCTTGAATTTTTCCGTCCAGAGATCAATCAGTACTTTGTGGAATCCAACACATCGGGCACACCCTTTAACCGGCTGGATCGCTCACTGATTTATCAGCGTGCCAAAGGCGAGCTTGATACGCTGCCGTTCGGAACGCAGAAGAATGTTTATGATGTCGGCTACGAATGGGTGACTCATTCAATCATGCCGGTGCATGTTGACCCGCAGACTCTGCGGGTTGTGATTGGTAGCACCAGGGCCAAGCCGTATTCGGCGAGTATTTTTAATATCGGGGCGATGAGTTTCGGGTCCCTGAGCAAGAATGCCGTCATGGCTTTAAATCAAGGGGCCAAAATGGGCGGCTTTGCTCAGAATACGGGCGAAGGCGGACTGACTAACTATCATCGTCAGGGCGGGGATGTGATCTGGCAGATCGGCACCGGGTATTTCGGCTGTCGCGATGCTAAAG
>JAEUSC010000067.1 GCA_016789035.1 Candidatus Omnitrophota bacterium | reverse complement strand
CGCTGGATACAAATGGTTATGCGGTCCTTATGCAACCGGGTTTTGTTGGATTCGTCCTGAGGTGCGTCAAAGATTACAATATAACCATGCGTACTGGCAGGCTGTGTTGAATGAATCTCAGCTTAACAGTGTGGAACCTATCAGTGATTTTGAACTCACAAGTGCGCGCCATTACGATATGTTCGCAACCGCTAATTTTTTCAATTATCTTCCTTGGCATGCTTCGGTTACTTATTTTGAAAAATTGGGAATGGAAAAGGTTGCTCAATACAATCAACAATTGGTTGGTATGATCATTGATGGCGTCGATAAAAGTCATTTCAGTTTTATATCGCCTACAGAACCTGATCAGCGCACCAATCTTGTTGTGCTCACATGCCAAAATCCCGAACAGAATGAAGCTGTGTTCAACCGTCTCAAAGAGGCGGGTATTTTCGGGGCATTCTGGAAGGGGAACATCAGAGTTTCTCCTCATATCCACAATACTCGTAATGAAATAGATCGTTTTATTCGTGTGATAAACTCATTTTTTGCCGAGCCTAAAGTGAGTGCCTAACATGTTTTCTACGTCAACAAAAAGTCCATATATTACCAAGAGAAGGTCTTCAATTCATGGTTATGGTGTCTATGCTCGGTGTGATATTGTCAAAGGCACGCAGATCATTGAATATGTCGGTGAAAAAATAACCAAACGCGAGGCCGAGAAAAGGGCGGACCGCGACCTGTCACAAGCTCAAGTCAACAGCGATCATGGTGCCGTTTATATCTTTGTTTTAAATAATAGGTATGACATTGATGGTAATGTCGCCTACAACACAGCCCGATACATCAATCATTCTTGTGATCCGAACTGCGAAGCGGAGATCGACCGCGGTAAGATTTGGATTGCGGCTTTGCGAGATATTAAGAAGGGCGAAGAGTTGAGTTATAACTATGGATACGATCTGGATGACTATGAGCAGCATCCCTGCAAATGTCAGTCGAATCGATGCGTAGGCTTCATTGCTTCCGAAGAACTCTGGCCGCAGCTTAAAAGCTTGTTAAATAAAGGTAGAATCTAAGGAATCGTTCATGAATTATGTGTGGGTGGCTTTAGGAGGGGCGCTGGGATCGGTATTGCGATATATGGTAGTTAATTTTTCCGGGCGCACTTTTTTGACTGATTTTCCCGTCGGCACTTTGTTGGTGAATGTTATCGGTTGTTTTGTAATTGCCTGCATCGGGGCATTGGGGGCTGATAAGTTAGATTTCAACCATCAATTAAGATTATTTTTGTTTACAGGAATCCTTGGAGGATTTACGACATTTTCCGCCTTTGGCTATGAGACTTTTTTTCTATTAAGGACGTCTCACTATACTTTGGCCTTTGCTAACGTCTGTGCGAATGTTGTTTTAGGTTTGGGTGCTGCAATTTTCGGATACGTATGCGGTAGGCAATGGCCAGGTTAAGAGGTTTTCACACATTCTAATGAAGCCATCATGTTATACAAACAATTGAAACATCTAATCACCTTAAAGGCCGTTGATTGAAGCTTTCTAAAATGAAAAAAACTTTTTGGGTCCATGGCCAGAAATAAAATTGTTGTTATTGAAGACGACCGGGACATCCATGAACTCATCACCTATAATCTTAAGAACGAAGGATACCAGGTGATCAGCGCTTATGATGGGGAGCAGGGGCTATTTGTAGCTCAGAAGGAGCGCCCTGATTTGGTGGTCTTGGATTTGATGCTCCCGAAAATGGAAGGCTTGGAAATTTGTAGAGTTTTGAAGAATTCAACCGACACTAAAGCTATTTCCATAGTTATGTTGACGGCCAAGGGGGATGAGTCCGATGTTATCGTCGGATTGCAAATGGGGGCCGATGATTATCTGACCAAGCCGTTTAGCGTTAAAGTGCTTCTGGCACGTATCAAGGCCGTCATTCGCCGGGGCTTATTGTCTGGCGAAACGCAGGTAACGACGGGCGTTCGGGATCTGTCA
>JAEUSC010000049.1 GCA_016789035.1 Candidatus Omnitrophota bacterium | reverse complement strand
CGGACTTCTGCTGGAAGGCAAGCGTTTGGGTCTGATCGGTTTTGGGCGAATCGGCCAGCGGGTTGCTACATTGGCTGCGGCATTGGGTATTATAGTCAGATATTATGATCCTTTTGCAGAGGTGTCCGGAAAAGACCAAAGGCAAACACACTCCTTAAGAGAACTGTTATCCCAATCTGACATTGTTAGCATTCATGTTCCGTTGTCTTCTGAGACTCGGGCATTGATGGGGGCCGAGCAGTTTAAGGCCATGAACAAGGGTGCTTATTTGATCCAGTGTTCAAGAGGCGGCGTTATTGATGAAGAGGGCTTATATGAGGCTCTGGACAGCGGACATTTGGCCGGAGCTGCGTTAGATGTTTTTGAGACGGAACCCTATAGTGGACCATTAAAAAACCTGGACAATGTAATACTTCTTCCTCATATCGGTTCCTATGCTCAAGAAACTCGAATGCGTATGGAAATGGAAGCAGTAAATAATTTGATTCATCAATGGCATTTGCTGAGAAGCTAATGCCGGTAGCGTCAATCTTTGGAGGTATTAAAAATGAAAGTCATAGTTTTTGGAGGCTCGGGGTTTCTGGGAAGTCATGTTGCGGATATTTTGACCGATCGCGGTCACCAAGTGACAATTTTTGATAGAGTTAAATCTCCCTATCTGCAGAAAAGTCAATCGATGATTGTTGCCGATGCTTTAGATCCAAAAGTGGTGGCGCAGGCAGTTCGTGAAATGGATATAGTTTACAATTTTATTGCCCAACCGGATATTGAACATTCGGCGGATCATCCACGAAGGACCATAGAACTGAATATACTTAGTAACGTTAATATTCTTGAGGCAGCATGTCAGGCCAAGGTCAAACGATTTGTGTTTTCGAGCACCGTTTATGTTTACAGCGATATGGGGTCGTTTTATCGTAGCAGTAAGCAGGCCTGTGAACTGCTTATTCAAAATTATCAGGAGGAATTCGATCTGGAGTATACCATCTTGCGTTATGGTTCTTTGTATGGCCCCCGATCCACGGAGAATAATTGGTTACATAAGACTCTCAAGCAGGCCCTAATAGAAGGCAAAATTACCCGGGAAGGCAATGGGGAGGAAATCCGAGAATACATACACGTATATGACGCCGCACGATTAAGCGTGGACATTCTGGACGATCAATACAAGAATAGGTCCTTTCTTCTGACGGGCAATGAGCAGCTGAAAATAAAAGAAATTTTAGGAATGATTCGTGAAATGTTCAAAGGTAATGTCGAAATTCAATATCTGCCGGCTAAAGAGCACTCGCATTACACAATTACGCCTTACGTCTTTAATCCTCAAATGGCAACCAAACTTAAAAGTAATGAACATATTGATATCGGACAAGGGTTGCTTAATATATTGACCGATCTGCATAAAGAATATGTCCATGCTCAATCCGCTTAGGACGGCGGTCTATAGATCTCGCCCCCGTGTAGTGCTTATTTGGCAGACCTTTGCCACAGCAGCGATTCGGATTAATCCATGATCAAAGCTATTATTTTTGATTTTGACGGAGTCATAGCTGAATCGGTTGAAGTTAAAACTCATGCGTTTCGCCGACTTTTTGAGGCCCGTTACCCGGAACATCTGGGTGAAATATTAAGCTACCATAAAATCAACGGTGGGATAAGCCGGTATGCTAAGTTTCAATACATTTACGATCATCTGTTGAAAAGACCGTTGAGTGAATCCGAGTCTGCCCAGCTTGGCGACTTATTCAGTCAATATGTTTTAGAGGGTGTTATTCATTCGGCATTCGTGACTGGCGCGGCTGAATTTCTGGAGAAATATTACAAAAAGTTGTATTTGTTTATTGTCTCTGGAACTCCGGAAGAGGAAATGAGGTTAATTGTCAATCGGAGAAATTTAAGCCGTTTCTTTAAGAATGTTTATGGCTCACCCCGGTCCAAAGGAAGCTTAGTAAGAATGATCCTGAATGATCACAGAATTAAACAGGAAGAAATGGTCTTTATCGGTGATTCTATCAATGATTATGAGGGGGCGCAGCAGGCAGGAGTTCGCTTTATTGGACGAATCCATCCTCATGAGCAGAATCCATTCGCCGGAGTCGATTCAAGGAATATAGTGAAAGATATTAGGGAATTTGAAAGAGTTTTATTAAGTGAAGGATTGATATAACAGGTTGGTAATAAAAAAATTTCTTCTTAGATTTAACGTACATTTGTTCTGATTTTTGTTATTATATCTGCAAATTCAATGTGAGACATTCAGGAGAGTTGTATATGGGATTGCGTGTGATGATGTTGTACCCCAATTTAAAAGGCATGAATATGTTGCCTCCGGGGGTTGCTCTGTTATCCGCAGTGTTAAAACAGTTCGGACATCAGGTCCGGTTATTTGATACGACCTCTTACGATTCTATCGATGGAAAGTCTTCAGACTCAGATAACTCCAAGGCTGAGCGGCTCATGGCGCGCCCCTATAAAATGCCGGATACTATTGTTCTGAAAACTTCCAACTGTTTTGAGGATTTTCATAAAGAGGTTCTTGAATTCCAGCCGCATCTGCTTGCGCTTTCGTCAACTGAAGATATGTGGAATTTAGGCATTAATTTGCTGAAACGTGTCAGGTATCTGAATATTCTGACGATCGCAGGCGGCGTTTTTCCTACATTTGCTCCGAAGTTAGCGCTTAGCTATCCCGAAATCGATATTATTTGCAAAGGTGAGGGAGAAGACGCGTTGCGTTTATTGTGCGAACGTCTTGAAAAGGCCCAAAGCTATGACGATATTAATAATCTTTGGATCAAAAAATCAGATGGTTCGTTTAAAATCAATCCGACGCGTATGGTGGATATGGACGCCAATCCGTTGATTGACATGTCTCTTTTTGAGGAAGCCCGGTATTACCGCCCTATGGGGGGGCGTGTCTGGCGAATGTTTCCGGTGGAAACACACCGGGGGTGTCCTTATACGTGCGCATTTTGTAATTCTCCGTCGCAAATGGAGATGTACAAAAATGCGCAAGGGGCTTCCTATCTGCGTCGAAAAAATTTCGCGAATATGCGTCGGGAGCTTTTATTTTACAAAAATGAGATGCGGGCTGAGTATCTTTATTTTTGGGCCGATACTTTCTTTTCGTGGAAGAAGGGAGAGTTCGAAGAATTTGCCGAGATGTATAAGGATATTGGTCTGCCATTTTGGTGTCAGACAAGAATCGAGACTGTAACTGAAGAACGATTGAAAATTATGAAAGACATTGGCTGTGCTCGCATTTCTTTTGGTTTGGAACATGGTAATGAGGAATTTCGTCGGAAGAATTTGCGCCGTATGGTCACCAATGATCTTATGATTAAGAATTTCAAGGTTGTAAAAGATAGTGGTATTCCATTCTCGGTTAACAATATTCTGGGATTCCCCCATGAAACTGAAGAATTAGCATTTGATACCATTCGATTTAACAAATTTATTGATTCCGATGACCGTAACGCATATCAATTCACGCCCTTTCATGGCACTCCCTTGAGAGAGGAGTGCGAACGCTTGGGTTACGTTAAAGATGAGGATGTTGTACAGTCCTTTGTTGTCGGCGATTCTTTGCTGGATATGCCGCAGTTTCCGAAACAAAGAGTCATGGCGTTGACCAAGACGTTTAACATGTACGTCAAATTTCCGGAGGCCAGGTGGCCCGAAATCAAACGGGCTGAAGAAAATACTCCTGAGGGCCAGCGTATTTATTCGGAATTGAAACAGGAGTTTATGGATAGATTTTTCCGATCTGATAGTCAGAATTTTGAATCGGCCGCTTTAGAAAATAAGTTAACGGCGCCGATGAGTCAATAATTTTTTTAAGCCTTGGGCTTGTTTTGTTAAAAATTTTCTATTGTGTGCTTCGCCGTGCTATCCAGTTACGACTGTCTAAATTTCAATCAATGGAATAGGTGGTTGATTAAGAGGGCGGCAATTGGTTAATACGGTGGTGCATCACGCTCTGAATTATGTCTCAACCTAACCGTCCGCTTGTTAGTATTATCATCCCGTCTTTTAATATGGCTGCTTTGGCTGTGCGGGCAATCGAGAGCGTCTTAAGCCAAACTTACACCAATACCGAAGTAATTTTTGTCGATGATGGATCTACCGATAATACCCGTGAGCGGCTAGAACCATATAAAGATAAGATTAAATATATTTTTAAGCCCAATGGAGGAGTATGTAGTGCACGGAACGTGGGATTGCGTGAAGCGCGGGGGGAGTTTATTGGTCTTCTAGACAGCGATGATGAATATATGCCTGAGAAAGTTGAGCGCTGTTTAAATTTTCTCCAGGAACATCCAGATTATGGCTTTGTTCACACGGATACATATTTAGTAGATAAGAGCGGCCAGGTGATCGAGCAATATCAACACCCGAGAAGCAGAGTCACGGGAAGAATTACGGATAAACTATTGTTGGGTAACTTCATTGCTAATCCAACGAGCTTTTTTCGACGGGAATGTTATGAGCGTTGCGGGGGGTATGAAGAAGCCTTGTTTCCTCCTGGGGATTGGGATCTTTGGTTGCGTATCGCTAATAAATTTAAGGTGGGTTATATAGACCAACCGCTTTCCAAATATTCGGTGCTGTCCAATTCCTGTTTTAATGATCTTGAGCGCACTAAGCGGGAAGAAAAATGGGTTTTGGATCGGTTTTTTAGAGACAATCCAGAAATTAATCAAGGAGTCAAGCGAAGGGCTTATAGTGAATTTCATATCCGCAATGCCCAATGCCATTTTGTTAAAGGTCAGCAGGAGCAATGCAGAAAAGAATTTACAGAATCGTTTCAAAGCTGCCCTTGGAATGGCAAGTGGTGGCTATTGGGGGGGTATTATTTATTAGCGAAAGAAAGGTTAAGGGCCCGACTCCGCAGGCGTATATTGCGGTCAGAGTGGGTTGCCAATAAAACATGACGCGTTTATGAACAACCAAAAATCTCCAAAAGACTCGATGTTGAGCTGGGCTAAATCGATAGACTATGCGGTAGTAGCGGTGCTTAGTGTTTTTTGTTTGAAGTACGTTACTTACTCTGGACGTTCCTTCGCGGAGCAATTCATTAAATTTTCTTTTCTTGATTTTCCAATTTTTGTGGGCGAATTCTTATTAGCCTATTGTTTGCTTCTGTGTTCTGTTCGAGTGGTGTTGACGAGAACACAATTTAAGCCTTGGAATTGGGTTCTTGTTATCTTTTATGGGTTTGTGTTTATCAAAGGCGTTTTAGGATATGCGCAGTATGGCCCTCTCGCGTTAAGAGACGCGGCGTTGTTTTATTATTCATTATTCATACTGATAGGTTATTCCTGTTATCGTCCGGATTTCTTTCGGGGATGGATAGCGGGCTTTTTTTATTTGGCTTTGTTCTGGCTGGTTTTTGATAAACCGTATAATGATTTTTGGTTAGTGCCTAGAATTTTATTAGGCTTAGCTTTGGCATACAATATGTCTGATCGTCGTCTTGGAGTGTTGATGGCCGCGGCCGTTTTAATTTTTACGCCGTATGGGTCGTTCATTAACACATCACGATCATTTTTTCTAGGTGGGTTTATAGCTATTGTCTTTTTGTTGATATCTGTTTTGTTTTTGCTGAAACCGGCCGTACGAAAACCAGTCATAGTCTGCAATATTTTCTTAATTGTCTGCTTGGCAGCTTATATTTTTAATTTTTCCGGCTCTCGACCGGCTCAGGGGCTTTTGGCTATAGGTAAGATGAGATCGTTCTTTCAGGAGACAAAAAAAGAGATTGAACGGAAGAAAAAGGGTTTTGTACCGCTCACAGTTAATCAGGTGAAGATTTTTAGTCCTAACCGGAAAGTGGTTTCTCTTCAAAATGACCAAAAGCCCGTAGCAAGTAGTGATGCAAAGATTGCCGAGAATCATCCCAAAGCCCTAAACAATAATATTATTACGAGTCCCGACGCCCATTTTGAAGATGCAGACAGCGAGATAAAGTCCCGTGAGCCCCATGCCGGCAATGGTACGCAGACACAAACCAAACCGGATATTGTGACCCAAATGAAACTGGGTAATTCCATTTTTCGTCTACTGCTTTGGGAGGATGCGATTAAAGATATTGGTCGTCACAGGAATATTTTTGGAATAAGTTTTGGAAAGCCTTTCCGTTCCGAGAATCTGGAAATTATACGTTCGGCAGTGAATGAATGGAAGAGAGATGGCTGGATTGCTATGCATAATTCCTATTTAAACATTCTCTACCGTGGGGGCATTATGGGTTTGATTTACATAATAGCCATGATTATAGGATTCG
Organism: Candidatus Omnitrophota bacterium; assembly: GCA_016789035.1. GTDB lineage: Bacteria > Omnitrophota > Gorgyraeia > Zapsychrales > Fredricksoniimonadaceae > JAGNTT01. The sequence goes on along the minus strand of JAEUSC010000049.1, from coordinate 2,021 downwards.
GTTATATGGTACGGACCTTTATTGTTTACCGGTCGCTGTCTTGCCTTCTGGTTTGCGCGTCCTTATTGATCCCATTTGTCACAGCATTTTTTGCCGTGGCACTGGAAGTTCCTTATTTTGCTATTCCTATATGGACTTTATATGGTTTTTTACTGCGAGCGGCCAGTGATAAATGGTTGCAAAGTAAGGTGATTTAGGATCAGGACCGGGACTCCATGCGCATATTAATGGCCCACAACTTTTATCAAATTCCCGGTGGAGAAGACACAGTCTTTCGTAGTGAATATGAATTGTTGAAAACATACGGAGAAGAGGTTTTTCCGTATGAGCGTCATAATAATGAAATTAATCAGTTTCATTTTATTGGGAAAGCCAGTCACTTTCTGTCGGCTGATCATAGCCGACAATCCTACCGTCACTTGCGAGCTGCATTAAAGAAAACGCGGCCTCACATTGCCCATTTTCATAATATTTACTACATGATGACACCCTCGGTGTATCAGGCCTGTCGGGACGAGGGCGTTCCTGTCGTGCAAAGTTTGCACAACTATCGCATGGTCTGCGCGAATGGTTTGTTGTATCGTGATGGCCATGTTTGTGAAGACTGCTTAACAAGAAATTTCTGGGAGGGTGTAAAGCATAAATGTTTTCGAAATTCAACTGCAGCAACCGCAGTCATGGCTCTTCAGATGGATCGTTTGTGGAGTCGGAAAGTTTGGACGCAAGACGTTGATCAATATATTGCGGCGGCAGAGTTTACACGAAAGAAATATGCTGACTGCGGTATTCCTATCGATAAAATTTCCCTTAAAGCTCATTTTATTTATCCGGACGAAGGCATGCGAAAAGGACATGATGGTTATGCGTTGTATTTAGGCCGGTTAAGCGAGGAAAAAGGGGTAAGTGTATTGTTGAAAGCTTGGAGCGGCATCAGAGATGTAAAATTGAAGATCGCGGGAACAGGCCCATTAGAAACGCCCTTAAGAAACTTTGCCGCTGAAAATAATGTCGGAAACGTTGAGTTTGTTGGTTTTCAAAGCCAAACCGAATGTCAAAAGCTGATGGAACGTGCTGCTGTTGTTATTATCCCGTCAGTTTGTTATGAAAATTTTCCTCGGGTTGTTGTTGAAGCGTTTTGTCGGGGGGTGGGTATTGTAGCCAGCCGTTTGGGTAGTTTGGCGGAACTGGTCGAGGATGGCAAAACAGGGCTTCTTTTTAAAGCCGGGGATCCTGCAGATTTGCAAAGGGCTGTTATTCAATATTTTGAAAATCCAGTGAGAATTAAAGAGTTTGGAAGCAATGCCCGAATGACTTTCGAGGAAAAATATACGCCGCAGGCAAATTATGAAACTTTAAAAGGAATATACCAGAATGTCATCAATCGCAAAGTCGCAAAGAATTAATCAATATTTGCCAGTCGTTTTGTTTGTGTCTTTTTTTCTGGCCATCGCAATAGCGACAGTGCTGTTGTCCCCGTCATGGGGGCTTATGGATGATTTCGGATTGTTAAAGATGTCGAAAGATTTCTGGGGGCCTCCGATCCATATTCAAGCCGTTACGCAGAATTTCATTACCTCTGGAATGCTAAGGCCGTTTTATTACAGTTGGGCTGCCGTCTGTTACGGGATTTTTCGGAATTGGCCCACCGGATTTTATGTGTTTATCGCTGGTTGTAATATGGCGGCGTTGGTTTCTTGGGGATTGGTTTTGTACAGGATATTTGCCATCCGCAAGGAGGATCGTTACTGGACCGTGTTTTTTTATCCCCTCACTTTCTTCATTTTTACGCCTTTCTGGAATATCTTTAATTATCTGTCGCTACAGGAAAAGTTTGTTATATTCTTTGCCCCTTTGGTGTTTTATTTCTTTCACCGTTTGTATCAAAAGTTTAATGCTCGTGACTGCATTCTGATGTACGTATGTCTTCTTTGCGGCCTGATGAGCAAGGCCACATTTGTTTATGTGGTGTTTGTTTTATTTCTTTATTCGGTCTTGGATTTAGTTTTTTTTCATTACCGACA
>JAEUSC010000023.1 GCA_016789035.1 Candidatus Omnitrophota bacterium | reverse complement strand
GCACAACTTTGAGTGAAATTTTCACTTTTTCCTAATTAGGGCAAGACCAACCGGTGTCCGTTTGACCTTAGCCAGGCATGATGTCTCTTAAAATCACCGGCGTATTTCCGTACCAAATCCCAAAACTCCCGGGAATGGTTTGGCACCTTAATATGACACAATTCATGGACCACAACATAATCCAAAGTATCCAGCGGCGCCATTAAAACTTTCCAATTAAAATGCAAAATACGCTTAACGGGATGACAGCTACCCCAAAGTCTTCGTGCTGAGCGGATATGGACTTCGGCTGGAACAACGCCCATACGTGTGGAATATTGGCTAATACGCTCATTGAGAACAACTGTAGCCCTGGCTTTAAACCACTTAAGCAGGAACTCTCTAACATAAAAGGCTTGATCCTGCGCCGCCACTCGGCGCGGAATGTAAACCGATAATTTTTCCTCCTCAAAGTCAATTTTCCCCCATTTGGTGTCTGTCTGGAAGTATTGCAGAGGAAAAAACTTTCCTAAATAAAAACATCCCTTCTGACTTTTCGTATCCTTAGCATATTCCTGGGCGCTATCTTTAAGGGCTTTCAGTTTGCGGAGAATCCAAGCAGACTTGCGTACAAGAAAATCTTTGATTTGGGACTCCGAATACCTGGTAGGCACCGAAACTACTATCTCGCGAGAGGGCTGAATAACGATCTGCATCGTTTTCTTCCGAAATGATGAACGAACTAAGCGGTAGCGGATTTCTTCGTCAGGAATTGGTAAGGTGCTGTGAGAAATCATGTCATTTAATATTTAGAAAAAAAAGAAGCTGTAAAATCTACAGCTTCTTTTCATCTCATTGTAACGAAACTTAAGGAACAAACTTTACATCAATATCCACACTCTTTTTTGCCTTTTCACCAAGCTGGAGCTCGCCGTCCTTAGTGACAAATCCATTGTTACCCAATAAAAGTAATTGTCGATCCCTTTCGACCTGTGCTGCTTCACGGGCTTGCGCTGCATCCTTTTTTAACGCCCGCATCTTATCTTTAACAATACGAATTTTACTTCTCAAATCTTTAATAAGCGATGCTCCCTGTTTAAGGTCTCCTGCATTGGTCTGAAAACTTTCAAGATCACCCTTGAGTTTACTCAATTCACTATCATAGGTTTCATTTTGCTTCTTTAAATTGTCCAAATTCTTGCCAGCCGTATTGACTTGATCCCCAAAAAGTTTCTGCATGTTAGCCATGGCCTGCGGATCGCCCTTTAACATTTTATTTTCCTGTTGAGCCTGAGCCAAAAGTACTTCTGTTTCAGAAAGCATCGTTTTTGTGGAAGCTAATTCTTTGCTCACTAATTCCAGCTCCATGGTCATTTTGCCTAAACGCGTCTGCGTTTCATCGAGCTGCTGCTTGACGGTACTATATTCCTTAACGTAATAACGATAATTTTCGGATTGTTTTCCCTGGTCGTTTAAGGACATCTCAGAAGAAAGCTCCAAGGTCTTGTAATTTTCACTTTGAATGTATAACACATATCCCGTCAGACCTAACATAACAATGGTCAGAATCACCCCTACTGTATTTCTAGCTTTTCTGTTTTGATCTGATTTTTGGTCTAATTTTGGTTCCATAGTTGACTTTCCGGTTGACGCAGGGTTTAACAATTCAGCAACAGCATCTTTTGGTAGTTTGGTTTGATCTGCTTTTGTTTCCATAGAGGTCTTTCCATGTTAGTTGGATTGGGATAAGTAATTTTGAATGATAT
>JAEUSC010000506.1 GCA_016789035.1 Candidatus Omnitrophota bacterium | reverse complement strand
GTGAGGAAGAGATCATTCTTAAGATTTATAAGAGGTATCATCGAGAATTTCCCCAATTGCGAATGGTCATTGCGCCCCGGCATGTGGAGAGAGCCTCAGAAGTTGAAGGGTTGATCCGTTCCTTCGGATTGAATTGCTGTTTGTTCTCGAAGGGGACGTGTAGGCAGGAAACTGACTCTGTCCTTTTAATTGATACGATTGGCCAGCTTCGCCAGCTTTACAGTGTAGCGTCATTTGTTTTTGTCGGAAAAAGTCTGACAGTTCCAGGCGGGCACAACATTATTGAGCCGGCATTTTTTGCTAAGCCCATTGTCGTGGGGCCGAAAATGCAAAATTTTCGTGATGTCATGCAGGCCTTTGTACAGGCGGGGGCTATTGTTGAGGTCAGGGATGCCCAAAAATTGGATGCGGCGGTCGGACGTTTTTTGAGTGAACCGGCTTTCGCCCGGGAAATCGGACATCGAGCCAGAGAGGTAATCACTCAGCAAAAGGGTGCAACCACAAAAATCGTTGAAGAAATTTCTCGATGGATGGAGTAGTCTTTTGAAACGGTATTTATACACATTAGTCAACGGACAGCGACGCGATATTTTTGCGTTAGCGATTACGACCATTTTTATCCCATTTTCATGGATCTACCGGTTTATTGTTGTATTTTTAAGGGCGGCTTATGCACGGTCTATTATTTTTAGCAAGCGGGTGTCGGTTCCTGTGATCAGCATAGGAAATCTGACGATGGGAGGCTCAGGAAAGACTCCGACGGCGATTTTTATAACTAAGATGCTTTTGGCAAAGAAAAGAAAACCGGCTATTATCTTGCGCGGGTATAAGTCGGGTTCCGGTTTTTCGAATGATTCTGATGAACAAATGATGATGGCGCAAACGCTCCCAGATGTTACGGTGATGGCTAATCCGGACCGATATCAGGCTGCCACAGAGATCATTAAGCACGGCCAGGCGGACGTTATTATCCTGGATGATGGATTTCAGCACTGGAGGCTGCAAAGGAATTTGGATATCGTTCTGGTGGATTGCGTGAATCCTTTTGGGAATGGACAGGTAATTCCGGCCGGGATTTTGCGTGAGCCGGTTTCTGCCTTACACAAGGCGGATATTATTATGCTCACCAAATCGGATTTAGGAAACACGGCGGACATTCGAAAACGTATTGCGCGTTCTTTTCCGGATGCTTTGCTGGTCGAAACGATCCATAGTCCCAAATCTGTCACCGATATTTATTCAAACCAGTCCTGTGATTTGCGCCGGGTCATTTCGCCGGTGATTGCGTTTTGCGCCATTGGCGATCCGGTGTCTTTTAAATCGACTTTATTGTCACTGGGTGCGGATATTAAAGAGTTTGTACCGTTTCTCGATCATCATGAATATGATGTGAAAGACATGCAACGAATTAAGGATCTCTGTCAGGCCATCGGTATCACAACTGTGATTACGACGGCCAAGGATGCTGTGAAATTAAAAAATTTTGGAGAACTTTGGAGCGGTATAACTGTTTATAAGTTGAATATCGAGATTCAGGTTGTTAAGGGATATCAAGAATTCAGCCAAAGGATTGCGCATGTATTGGGTGGTTAAATTTCTTTCGCAGATGGTCATGTTATTGCCTAACGGTGTGGCACTGGGATTGGGGCGATTGTTCGGATGGGTGGGGTATTATTTGGGCCCTGCTAAAAAAAGACATACTGCTTATCGTAATCTTCGGATTGCTTTTGGCGGTATTGTTTCAGACAAGGAAATACGGGGGATTTTAAGAGCGAACTATCAGCGTTTGGGACAGAACATTATCGAAGTTTTGCGTTTGCCGATTTACGCCAGGGAAGGGGTTCGTAAGAAAGTTACCGTCGTTGGTGAGGAAAATTTAAATGCCGCCTTAGCGCGTAATAAGGGTGTGATTTTTTTGTCGATGCATTCCGGTAATTGGGAATTATCCAGTCTTGTTGGCAGTATGAGGGGGCATCCATATAATCTGGTTGCCAATCCCTTATCGACCATGGGGCCGATTGAAAAATTGTTTAATGAATACCGCCAATTCGCTGGATGTAAGATTGTCAACCCTGGGTTTGGAATGCGTGAGGTGATCCGCTGTTTGAAGGCCAATGAAATTGTGTCTTTGGTGGCGGATCAGGGAGGGAAAGATGGAGCGCTCGTTTCATTCTTTGGGCGTCCAGCTTCTATGTCAACGGGGGCCATTCGTTTGGCTCGTAAATATGGAGCCAGTATTTGTCTGGTTGATATTTCCCGCAAGCAGGACGGCACTCATTGTTTGACCGTAGACCCGCCTTTGGAATTGGCCGAGACCGGAGCCGGTGAAGAAAAGGACGTTCTTTTTAATTTGCAAAGGGTCATTGATCGTTTTGAACAGTTGGTCCGAAAGCATCCCACGGAGTACATGTGGTTTTATAAAGTTTGGAAATATTCATCGATGAAGGATGTGCTCATTTTAGATGACGGTCGAACGGGGCATCTTCGTCAGTCGCAGGCTTTGGCCAAAATTCTGCAAGAGGAGCTTGCAGAAAAAGGAAAACATGTTCTGCTTCACACCGTTGCGCTGACTTACCGCAGT
>JAEUSC010000095.1 GCA_016789035.1 Candidatus Omnitrophota bacterium | reverse complement strand
CCTTTTATGTGAAGGATAACGGTATAGGAATCGATCCCGAATATCACGAACAGATTTTTGGCATGTTTAAGAGGCTTCATACGCAGGAAGAATTTGAAGGGACAGGAGCGGGCTTAAGCATCGTTAAAAGAGTTATCGACGATCACAACGGGAAAATATGGATCGTTTCCGAAGCCGGGAAGGGAGCCGCATTTTGGTTTTCGATTCCCAAAAATTTGGCATAAGACTGTGAAGGAGTCATGAGATGAAGATACTTTTAGTTGAAGACAACGAAATGGACGTCAGGATTGCGACCCGAGCTTTTAAGCAGGTCAATAAGGATCATCAGCTCTTTTCAGTAAAAGATGGTCAGCAGGCCCTGGATTATCTGTTTAATCGCAGCGAGTTTGAAGATTGTACCCAGTATCCGAGACCCGATTTTATATTGATGGACATAAATATGCCGCGTATGAATGGGTTGGAGGCTTTGCGTAAGATAAAAAATGATAGCAAATTAAAATCTATTCCTGTTGGCATGCTGACATCCTCAAACAACGAAAGCGATATTATTGAAAGCTATTCGTCAGGTGCTTGTGGATATATTCGTAAGCCGGTGCAATATGAGGATTTTGTGCAGTTTGTGAGAATATTCAGTGAGTATTGGCTAGTCTACAGCTGCCTGCCAAGGGTCGTTATGCCGGCGCCCCCTGATGGCAATGACCACAAGATCATATCTTCTGCGGGCAGTAATAAAATCCTCATTGTTGACGATGATGCGCAGCATATACGTTTAATGTCAATTTTATTGGCTAAGGCAGGTTATAAGGAAATATTGACAGCTGATTCCGGAGAAAAGGCCTTAGAGGTCTTAATGACAGAAACGCCGGCCGTTGTGATTTTGGATACCATACTTCCAAAACGAAACGGTTTCGAAATATGCACAGATATAAAAAATCTTAAAGGTGATAAGACCAAGGTCATTTTGAACACGGGAATGATTGATGCGGTCAACGCTCGTTTGGCCAAAGAGGTGGGGGCGGATGACTATTTGCCCAAGACCTTGGATTCAGCTAACTTGATGGAGGCAGTGAAGAAATATATCCCAAAATGAGCAATACAAAAGAATTGACATAACGTTTTCCCTTTAACGATTTATCCGTATAATTGACCTCTAATCATTACAAGCAAGTTTAGCTTAGAGGTAATATGCGAAAGACGTTAAGGCATTTTCTGAAAATCTTCCTGGTGACATGTTTGTTTTTTCCTTCCGCTAGAGTCTTTGCTCAAGCCCCGGCGTCTCCTATTACAACCCAAGAAAGCAAGAGCCTCATAAAGTCTGAAAAGGTTCATGCTGACACCAGCCGGAAAGATTTTGTGGTTGAAAAATATAAAACCACTGTTTATGAAGAACGTGTCACCAAAGAAATCAAGCGTAAAGAAATTTCTAAAGAAGAAAACTTGTACAGTGAACACCCCGTAGTTAATAAGGCTGTATATACCAGCCAATACGAAACAACCGTCATAACTCCCAAGCGCGTCGCTGCTAAAGATGGTCATGTGGCGGAAAATGTGTTTGTTATGACTAAAGAAGACATTGCCCGTTTGCCAGCCCATGATTTAAGTGAGGTCCTTGCTTATATGCCTGGCGTTGACGTCCAACTTAATGGTCAGTATGGTCAGTCAACGGCTTTATCTATCAATGGGTCTTATTCGCGGCAGGTTTTATTAATGATAGACGGTGTTCCTATGAACACCCAGCTGTCAGGCCAGGCAAATCCATCCCAAATTCCTTTAGAAATGATCCAACGAATTGAGTTGATTAAAGGGGCTTCTTCCAGTTCCTGGGGGTCGGGTTTGGGAGGAGTGATCAATGTTATTACCTACCAGCCTCAGGATACAAAGAAAATTCAAGGCCAGTGGTCCGGTCTTGTAGGAGCCAGACGTACAACGAAGAATTCGGCCGAGGTTTCCGGACGGGTAGACCGCTGGGGATATTTTATGTCAGGAAATTATTTTGATACGGATGGCATATCTTCGCAGACAGATGCAACCACCAAGAATTTATTTCAAAAGCTTACTTATTCCGTGAATGACCAAACACAGCTGTTGGCGTCATTTGGATATAACGGCGGGGATGTCAGTTTTGGGGTGACGCCATCGAATACAACTACGAAGCAACCATATGTGACCCGGTACGGACAGCTGGCCGCTGACATTGCAGATGAAGATAAGCAGTATCATGTAGGCTATAAATATAATGATCAAAGTTTTACCTCTGACATCCTTAATGGCTCTACGCAAGCCCCCATTTTTTCGACGATCAACGCGAATGTTTATCATGGGTTGAGTTTCAATCACTCGTTAACAATGCGGGAGGAGGATGTG
>JAEUSC010000483.1 GCA_016789035.1 Candidatus Omnitrophota bacterium | reverse complement strand
AATTCTAGACCTTCAAAAAGATGGCCATGCTATTTACCCCCACACACATTCTCATAAACGTCTTAATGAAATTAACGACGAGGCGACGGCCGAAATGGAACTTGTCCGTCCGAAAAAAATTCTGGAAGATCTTTTGCAGTCTCCGATGGATGCGTTTGCGTACCCCGTCGGAACGGAACGCGTGATCGGAGCTTTTGCGTTTTCCTATCTAAAGAAAAATTACCAGTATTGTTTTACGGCCTTGGCGGGAAAAAACACCTTTCACACCGATCCCTTTTTCTTGCATCGGGACTGTATGAATGCCAATTATGATGTCGATCATCTCAAACGTATTCAGCAAGGGGTGTTGGATCAGTATTATCAATACAAATTGCGAAAGTTCAAAAATAAGGCGGTGCCGCATGGGGTTTCCCACTGAAAATGTCGTCTTAAGAAGGTCACACGAGCGCGGCTATTTTGACCACGGCTGGCTTAAAACCTATCATTCCTTTTCTTTTGGAGATTATTACGATCCAGACTTTATGGGGTTTCATCATTTGCGTGTCCTTAATGAGGATTTTATCGCCGCAGGCCGTGGTTTTACGAAGCATCCTCACAATGACATGGAGATATTTACTTATGTTTTGGAAGGGTCACTGGAACATCAGGACAGTATGGGAAACACATCGGTCATTCATGCCGGTGAGGTTCAAAAAATGACCGCAGGAACCGGAATTTATCACAGCGAACGAAATCACTCCAGCTCCCAGCCAATTCACTTGCTTCAGATTTGGATCCTTCCTAATAAGAAAGGATTGGCTCCTTCATATCAGCAGTTTGCATTGCAATCCGGTGATTCCAGTCGCCCTGTTGAATTGATCGGTTCACCCAAAGGCTCTGAAAAGGTTTTGCAGTTTCATCAGGATGTTGAAGTTTACCGTGGATTGATGAAAAAGGAAATGCAGCACCAGCACTCTGTTGGATCGGCCAGATCGGTTTGGATCCAGATTATTAAGGGGATTCTAAAAGCGGGAGCTTATGAGCTAAAGGACGGCGACGGGTTAGGGATGCATGTGTCTTCCGGTTTTGCTTTGCAAGCCCTTGATGACACCGAGTTTTTGCTTTTCGATTTCAAGAATTAAGAACGTAAATATTGTTGTTTTTCGCAAAGGTTATTTGTATAATCCCAACCACTCTAAGGATAGTATTCTTTATGACTAGCTAATCCTGAGGTAAATTGAAACGTTACTAATCATCTTAATGTAGGAGAAGGTATGAAAATTATTAAGGAGTTTCAGCAGTTTGCAATGCGCGGCAATGTTGTGGATATGGCGGTTGGTATCATCATCGGTGCGGCGTTTGGAAAGATTATTACATCTCTGGTGGAAGACATTTTGATGCCGCCGATCGGGGCCGTCATGGGCGGGATGGATTTCAGTAACTTGAAGCTTATTATAAAGGAAGCCGTTGGAACCACACCGGCTGTGGCCATCAAGTACGGTGTATTTATCAACGTGGTTATCAATTTTATTATCGTCGCCTTTGCCATGTTCATGCTGATCCGCGCGATGAACTCATTAAAAAAGAAAGAAGAGGTTGCTCCTTCAGCTCCGCCGAAGCCGTCGAATGAAGAAGTATTGCTCGCAGAAATCAGAGATTTGTTAAAGAGAAAATAACTTGAAAGTATTGAAGTTGAAAAGGGCATTGAGATTTTCTCAGTGCCCTTTTTGTCAGTCTTCGTCGTTGCCGGAGAACAATGGGTTTCGCAATAGTGAAGGGATTCATTAGGTAAGTTGTTCGTTAATAAAAAGATGGGCAGAGATTTAACTTTACCAGATTAATATTCGTGTTTAAAATGATGCGGAATTTCAGCCGCATTAAAACCAATCACAAGAAAATACGACAGTCAGGAAACGGTTCATGCCCATTTTGATCAGCCAGCCAACCCAAATCCAGGCGGCCGGCAACAAACCCAAAATCATTCACGAATTTATCGGTCGAATCAATTCCAAGACTACCGATCTGAGTATCGCTCGGATGCAAAGTCCGTCGGGATGGGTAGAGCCGGGGCAGGCTCCCGAATTTGATGAATACACAGTCGTCCTCAAAGGACTGTTACGAGTTAAATCCACAGAAGAAACTCTGGATGTTATGGCCGGTCAGGCTGTTATTGCGCAAGCCGGTCAGTGGGTTCAATACAGTACGCCTGGCCCTGAGGGAGCCGAATATATTGCTGTTTGTCTTCCTGCGTTTTCTCCTCAAACAGTGCACCGGGATCAATAAAACAATTGACTGACCCTAGGAGGTCTTATGCGAATTTTTTTAGCAATTATATTGATGATGGCCATATGTTCAGATTCATTTGCTGAAATTCAAAAGAAACAAATTGAATATAAAGACGGGGATACGACATTGGAAGGTTTCCTCGTTTATGATGATGCGAAGTCGGGTCCACAACCAGGTGTCATTGTTGTTCATGACTGGATGGGTTTTGGCGCCTATGCCAACGGCCGCGCCGAACAGTTGGCACAACTTGGATACACCGCGTTGGCCATTGATATATATGGCAAGGGGGTGCGTCCAGCCAATACTGAGGAAGCTTCCAAGCAAGCGGGGTATTACAAAGAGCATCGTGATCTGTTGCGCCGACGGGCACAGGCGGGTCTCGAGGCCCTTAAGAAAGAAGCGTCGGTGGACCCCAAACGCATGGCCGCTATCGGTTATTGTTTTGGTGGGACCACAGTTTTGGAAATGGCGCGGGCAGGGATGCCTTTGGCCGGGGTGGTGAGTTTCCACGGAGGATTATCGACAAGCATGCCGGCCCATAAGGGAGATATTAAATCGAAAGTGCTTGTTCTTCATGGGGCAGATGACCCGTTTGTTCCTCCTCCTGAAGTGGTGGACTTTTCCAAAGAGGTCAATGAGGCCGGCGCCGACTGGCAGATGGTTTCTTACAGCGGCGCAGTGCATAGTTTTACGCGTAAAGATGCGGGCAATGATAACTCCAAAGGAGCGGCTTACAATGAACGGGCTGATAAACGCTCATGGGAAGCTATGAAGTCGTTTTTTAATGAAATTTTTCAATGATCGATAATCCGGCGCGATGTTTGAACGCCGATGGAGTATAAGATTGTTATGGACTTGTTTCACGCGTTAATTTTGGGGATTGTTGAGGGAATCACGGAGTTCCTGCCCGTTTCTTCAACGGGTCATTTAATTATCACTGCCAAACTGCTGGGTTTGCCTCAGACGGAGTTTCTAAAGACGTTTGATATCTCCATCCAGTTAGGGGCAATTTTGTCTGTGGTGGTGTTGTACTGGCGTTCGCTATTGGTGGATTTAGACGTTATTAAACGCGTGGCCGCTGCGTTTATACCCACGGCAGTCCTTGGATTTGGTCTTTATAAAATTGTTAAATCGGTCTTGTTGGGAAATGTCTACGTTGTTTTGTGGTCATTATTGCTGGGGGGTGTTGTCCTTATTGCTTTTGAAATGCTGCATAAAGAGAAAGCCGATGCCGTCAGCGATATCAAGAAGATGTCTTTGGCTCAGGCGGCCCTGATTGGATGCTTTCAGGCGGTCGCGATGATTCCGGGAGTGTCCCGGTCTGCAGCTACCATTATTGGAGGGCTATTCTTGGGGATCAGCCGCAAGACGATTGTTGAGTTTTCCTTCCTTTTGGCTTGTCCAACCATGGCCGCGGCAACGGGATTGGATCTTTTGAAAAGTGCGCACGATTTTTCTGCTGATCAGTTCTCTTTCTTGGCCGTGGGATTTATTTCTTCGTTTGTCGTCGGTATTTTAAGTATCCGGTTTTTGTTGTATTTTGTTCGCAATCATAATTTTATTTCATTTGGCGTTTATCGGATCATCGCCGCTATTTTATTATTTAAATTACTTTAAGAAATTAACATTCTAAGGAGGTTTGCATGCGATTCCCGGCTTTTGGAGTTTTTGGTCTTTTTATCCTTTTTGTTTTGATGAGTTCGGGGT
>JAEUSC010000462.1 GCA_016789035.1 Candidatus Omnitrophota bacterium | reverse complement strand
ATGAGGAGACTCCTATGTCACATAAGCAATATCAAGAGTGTATCGATATCTGTAATGAATGTGTTACGACATGTGAACATTGTGCGAGCGAATGTCTGCATGAAAAGGACATCGCTAAAAGGGTCTCGCTGTATTGAACTTGATCGTGTCTGGGTGCATCCCCCAGTTATTGTACAACTGCCAACTTAGGTTGATGTTGCCTTGCATACGCGACCGGTGTTAGCGCTTTTAGCGCTGTATGCGGTCGAAACTCATTGTACGTTCTTCGCCAGTCTTCAACAATGATCTTCGTCTTCGACAAGCTGTCGAGGCAATTCACATTCAGACATTCTTCCCGGAAACGCACAGACTGCGAACTCTGTGTTTATAAATCCAGCCTAGTGCGTTAGTTTTATGTATTGCGATAGCTCAAACTCTTTGAGAATGATATGGGCCAGTGGGTTGAGTACTTTACGCCTTTTGGTAATGATATAGACTTTTTCAAAAATAGGATAATCGTCCGGTTTATTAAGCATTACAAGTTTTTGCCGGGTGGGTGCGTTTTCAATGGTGAGGATATTGATGGGTGCAATTCCATGGCCTCGCAAGGCCAGCCGCCGAACGATTTCTAGGTCCTGTATCTCTGCGATTATTTCCGGATGGATGTTCTTTTCGTAGAAAAATTCCTTTAGAGTAAAGAAAATTTGCCGGGGGGCAGCCGGCAAGATGATCGGTTGTCCGTCAAGATCGGAGGGAAATTTTTTAATATTCTTTGCCACAGACGGATGGGCGCAAAAGACTATTGGCAGTTTTCCAATCAATTTGTTCTGGATGTTCTTGCCGAGCTTGGATTCAAAAGGAGTGTCCGTCAAAACGATGTCCAGTAAGTGATCATCCAGATCTTGAATCAATCTGTCCATATTGTTCTTCTCAAGTTCAATAAAAGCGCGAGGTTCCTTTTCCAGAATGAAATTCATTAAAACCTCAACGATTGTATTGGGAACATAATTTGTGATCCCCACCTGAATGCGGATACGTCCTTTGTAGGACAGATCCACCATCCGGTCTTTTAACTCCTGGCCAATATCAAAGATTGTTTTGGCATATGAGAGGACCTGGTGTCCCTCTTCGGTCAGAATTAGCCGTTTGTTGTCTCTCGTAAAGAGTTCAACTCCGAGAAAGCGCTCGAATTGCTTTAGTTGCGCGCTAACCGTTGGCTGGGCAAGACGAAGGATGTTTGTCGCTTTGGCAATAGAGCCCTGCCGGGCAATAACAAAGAAGTAATAAAGGTGGTGGTAGTTAAAAGGGATCATAGGTTAAATCTATGAAACCAATACTATTTATCTATTTTACAAATGTCAAGCTGTTGCTTATATTTGTCAGTAAAGGAGTGGTTTCGAGCATCTCGTCAGAAGGAAGAAGATCAGAAGGAGGGTAATATGTTAAGAGCCATTAAAGAACAATTAAAGAGTTTGGCACAAGACGAGCACAAAGATTTTCATGTCCGATTAAGAAAGACGGTAGGCAAGAAGGCGACCGCTATTTTGGAAGAGCGCTTAAAGAAGGTGATTGTGTTGATGCCTGATTTGGTTCAAAGAATTCATGATTACTGGAGGATGCAGCCGGAAGCTTCCTCAACAAAAAGGTTGGGGTCGCATTTACTGTCGTATTTATATTTGCCCAAGGATCTCATCTCCGAGGAAGATTGGGGACTGTTTGGGTATCTCGATGATGCCTATATGGTGGCAGCTGTGTACGAAAGAATCATTGAGGAACTTAGCAGTTGCGGATTCAAGGTTTTGGCGGGTGATCTGGCATTGCATGAAGACATAAAGTTATACAAAAGGAGTATCCGCATTGTCATTCCTAACGTTTGCCAGAAGATTGACAAGATCATCGATGATCTTTCTAAGGGCAAGAACGATTCCTACATATCTATGGCACAGGAAAGTGCTTAAACCTCAAGGATTTCTGGTAAATACCGGCAAGTCATTCGACGGGCTAAGCAAGAGCTGGACAACAATAGTATCTATGCAACGGCGTTGAAAATATTGGTACTGACCATCGGATATTGGTTGATCAGTAAGCGTGATGTCGGCTCCCCGGAGAATGTCATTTAAATGTGCATTGCGCCAAACTTCACGTGATGGCAGCGACAAGGAAAGCAGATGAATAGTCATTATTCCGTCCATTCCATGAATAGTTCAGATACTTACTGGAGCCTCACGGGTGAGCAAGTCCTGGTTTTGTTGGGTTCTTCGCCTACCGGCATTAGCCAGCAAGAGGCATCTGAACGATTGAAACGCTTGGGTCCTAACGAGATTCCCCGTCGCTCTGCTGTTGCGTGGTGGATGGTCTTGCTGGAACAGTTTCATAATCCGCTTATATACATTCTTTTGTGCGCGGCGGCATTGAAATACTTTATCAAAGGACCGATCGATGCGCTGGTCATAGGTGCCGTTGTTGTTCTTATGACGTTTCTGGGTTTTTTTCAGGAAATGAAAGCCCAGCAGGCGATGACTTCTTTGCTGAACCTTGTAGCTCCCAAGGCCAAAGTCCGCCGGGACGGAAACCCTTTCATTGTCCCTTGCCAGCAACTTGTGGTGGGAGACGTTCTTGTGCTCGAGGCCGGCGATCGTGTGCCGGCCGATGGGCGGTTGATAGAAACGTCTCACATGGCTGTGGCAGAGGCGGCGTTGACGGGTGAGTCGGTTGCTGTTGAAAAAAATATCACGCCTTTGTCCGAATGCACGGTACTTTCGGAGCGTTCGAACATGGTCCATATGGGAACGGTGGTGTCGGCTGGAAGGGCGTTGGCTGTGATCACGGCCACAGGGGCGAGAACACAAATCGGTAAGATCGCTCAAGCGATCGCCCAGGCCAAGAGCGAACGCACCCCGTTGCAACAAAACATCGATCAGCTGGGTCATTTAATGTTAAAGATTGTCGCAATTGCGGCCATCTTTATTTTCATCATTGGAATCTGGCAGCGGATGGATATTAAAGAACTGATTGTCTTACTGGTAGCTGCTGCAGTTTCGGCCATTCCGGAAGGTCTGCCGGCTGCGGTGACCGTCGTTCTTGCCGTTGGCATGCAGTACATGGCCAGGCGAAATGCCATCATCCGCAAGCTATTGGCGGTTGAAACACTCGGGGCCTCAACCGTGATTTGTACGGATAAAACAGGGACGCTCACCCTTAATCAGATGACGGTCCGAAAGATTTATACTGCCGGAAAGCTCATTGACGTTTCCTCTGCGCACACAGCACCAAGCGATAGCTCACTGCACTGCGTATTGAGGATGGGTGTGTTGTGCAACGATTCGGCCTTGGTCAATGAAAAGGGATCTGTCAGCATCGCCGGTGATCCTACCGAGGGCGCCTTACTTTCGGTCGGTGAAAAATTTGGTCTGTCCAAAGAGGCAATGGAAATAAAATTCCCTCGTTTAAGTGATATCCCTTTTAACAGTCAGCGAAAGTGGATGGCTACACTTCACCAGCAAGGAACCCAGCGGGAGATATATGTTAAGGGGGCGCTGGAGAAATTAGTGAACCTTAGTGGCTTTGTACTCACGCCCCAGGGAATCAGGGCTGTTGATGATACCTTGCGGACGGACTTTATGCGGATGCATGATCAGCTGGCGGCAGAGGCCATGCGGGTCTTGGCCGTCGGATATGTTGCGAATTGTCCCCCCGGGGCCGTGATTGCGGAAACAGAAATCCAGGGGAAGCTTGTTTTGTGCGGATTGTTTGCCATGTTCGATCCGCCCAGGCCGGAAGCAGTAAAGGCGGTTGCGGATTGCCGACGGGCTGGCATAAAAGTCATTATGATCACCGGCGACAGTCCGCAAACGGCGGCAGCCATTGGAAAAGAGATCGGTCTTTCTTCCCAGGAAGTCTTGACCGGAAGGGATGTTGCTCTTTTGAGCGAGCCTGAGCTTGAAAAGGCCGTCAAGCGGGTATCGATCTTTGCCCGCATCGACC
>JAEUSC010000426.1 GCA_016789035.1 Candidatus Omnitrophota bacterium | reverse complement strand
ATAAATATTTCAAATATGTCAGCATCGCTAGCAAATAGAAAAATGCATATAACAAGTCTTTGCGCTCTGTAATCCATGCCACAGACTCCACGCGCATGGGATGAACGCCAAATAGTATGGAAGACAACCAGGCTCCTGTTGTACCCACTCCTAATCTTAATGCAAAGAAATACACCAAGATTGCATTAAGAACATGCAGGATGAGGTTATCAAAATGATATCCGATCGGGCGATTCGCAAAAAATTTGTGCTCGATGGCAAACGTCAAAGTCGTCAATGGAATATAAATTTTCTGGACAGGCTCAGAAAACATTCTTGCAACATCAAAGTTGCGGACGGTGGAATTATCGACCACATGAGAGTGGTCATCCCAATTTAGAAATTCACCCTTTATGACAGGTAAAAACGTTAGAAAAACCCAAACAACAATGATTATTACAGGAATAACTCGGGAAAGAAAAATTGATTGATTGCGGCTCACCATTTTTTCCAGCGCCACAGCGCAAACACAAAGGCCGAGGAAAGCACAGCCAAAGCCGTAATTATCCAGAATGGCCAAAATCCATGTGTTTCATCAAAAGGAAGGGGAACGTTGACGGAAAATACGCTCAAAATTAAAGTCGGAACCATAATACACAAGGTGGCCAACGTCAGTTTCTTGATAAACACATTCAAATTATTATTAATGATCGAGGCCCACGCATCCATCAGGTTTGTAAACACTTCGGAGAAAATATGGGCCTGCTGGCTACACTGGCTGTTTTCGTTAATGACATCGTCTAGGAAATCCATATCCTGCTCGGACAATCTTAACTTCGCGGCATTCGTCCTGATTTTCTCAATGATGCGTCCGTTGGATGAAACGGCCTGCAAATAATACACCAGACTTTTTTCCAAGTTAAACATGTTTAAAAGCTGCTTGTTTTCCATCGAACGGTTAATATGCCCTTCCAGCTCATCGGCAATTTTCTGAATCACCTGCAAATGCTGTTCGAAATGAAGAATATTCCGGTAAATCACTTTCAAGTAGAAATGTTGCAAAGACCGGATCTTCGTAAACAACCTCCCCTCAAATGTCAAAAGATTATCCGAACATAGAATGATAATCTTGCCTTTACACATAAAAACCCCAAAGGAGGAAATACGAAAGAGGAAATTATCATGAGATGAGTATCTTTTAGGGGCATTAAGGATTAGGACATGATAAGTTTCCTCATCAAATTCGATGTGGGCCGGCTCATTAGGGTCGAGCGCGGAATTAATATCATATTCCTCGATCAGAAACTCACTCATCAGTCGTTTCTTTTCAGCCTCGTGAGGATTCGCAAAGATATATATGGGGGCGCTGTCATCTTCGGTTTCAAGCAGACGGCCGTCTACGATCTGATATCTCGTTAACACAAGCTCTCCTTAATTATATTCTCACGTGTTTATTACCATACTTTTCAGCACCGAACCAAAACTATTTTGGTTACATTGTAGTTAGCGGCTAACAGTCACGCCGATCTTGCGACAAATCTCTTTAACGTGGCAAGTGGAACACAAAGGAGAAACGGGCCGGCAAATATTCTGTCCCCATGTGACCAATAAAGCATTGTATTGCATCCAATATTGTTTGGGTAGCTTGTCCCGAAGGGCCCATTCCGTTTCTTCCGGATCTTTGGTGCGGATATAACCCAACCGGTTTGAAATGCGATGGACGTGCGTATCCACGCACATCGCGGGCTTGTTGAATCCTTCAGTCAGAACAAGATTGGCCGTTTTCCTTCCTACGCCCTTCATAGTCATTAAAACGTCGATGTCATCAGGCACCTGTCCGCCAAACTTCTCCAAAATATCATGGCAGATGCCTCGAATTGTCCGCGCTTTGGTTTTATAGAATCCGACGGGAAAGATCGCTTTCTCAATCACAGGAATTGAGAGTTTTAACATGGCCTGGGGTGTATCCGCTAATGCAAACAACCGTTCCGAGGCCGGCAGAGTCGTCTCGTCTTTCGTCCGCAAACTTAAAATGCATGAAATCAAAACTAAAAACGGGCTTTTCCAACGCTTGCCGACCAAAGTCACCGACGGGTCAGGC
>JAEUSC010000368.1 GCA_016789035.1 Candidatus Omnitrophota bacterium | reverse complement strand
TATAATTATATCCGCACTCGTCATTCACATCCATCTGAATTTTACTGAGGAGGTTTGTCATGGCAAAAGTTAGAGTCTTAGTCGGTACGCGTAAAGGCGGTTTTATTCTGACCTCCGATGGAAAACGCGAAAAATGGAAGGTCGAAGGTCCTTTGTTCGCGGGGTGGGAAGTTTATCATATGAAGGGATCTTCGACTGATCCCAACCGCATCTTTGCCTCTCAATCCAGCGCCTGGTTTGGGCAAATTATCCAGCGTTCCGACGACGGCGGTGTCACATGGACCATTCCCGGGGGCGAGAAATTGCCTAATCCTTATGAAATGCCCGCCGGTGTCAGCAACAAATTTACCTATGACACATCCTCCCAAACCGGAAAGCCCCTAACAACGCACCAATGGTACGACGGAACGCAGCATCCATGGGAATTCAAACGTATCTGGCACTTAGAGCCGTCTTTGAGTGATCCCGACCTGGTTTATGCGGGTGCCGAAGACGCCGCTTTGTTCGTTTCAAACAATGGTGGAAAAAGCTGGCAGGAATTGGCGGGATTGCGTGGGCATAAGACCGGAGCCCAATGGGCGCCCGGTGCCGGCGGGATGTGCCTGCACACCATTATCATCGATCCTACAGATGCGAAACGGATGTACATTGCCATTTCTTCGGCCGGAGCTTTTCGCACCGACGATGGAGGCAAGACCTGGCTGCCTATCAACCGCGGTCTTAAGTCGGATTATATTCCAGATCCGAATGCTGAGGTTGGACATTGCGTCCATCGCATTGCGCTGCATCCGACGCGTCCGAATGTTTTGTTTATGCAAAAGCATTGGGACGTCATGCGCAGCGACAACGCTGGTTCTTCCTGGAATGAAGTCAGCGGAAATCTGCCGACGGATTTTGGGTTCCCCATTGAAGTCCATGCTCACGAGCCGGAAACCATCTATGTGGTGCCCATTAAAAGCGATTCTGAACATTATCCGCTGGACGGCAAATTGCGCGTTTACCGCAGCCGTTCGGGAGGTCATGAGTGGGAAGCATTGACCAAAGGTTTGCCGCAAAAGGATTGCTACGTGAATATTCTTCGAGATGCGATGTCCATTGACCGGATGGATTCCTGCGGTGTTTATTTCGGGACCACCGGAGGCCAAGTCTATATGTCCAAAGATAGCGGAGACAACTGGGAGGCGATCGTCCATGATTTGCCGCCGGTTCTTTCCGTTGAGGTGCAAACAATCCCATGATCCGTCTTGTCCTTCCATTTCATTTGCGCACATTGGCATCCGTACAGGATGAAATCATGCTTGAAGTCAAAGGAACCGCGACGCAGGCCTCTCTTTTGGACGCGCTCGAGGCGCGCTATCCCATGCTGTGCGGAACAGTGCGGGATCACACATCAAAAAAGCGCCGTCCGTTTCTGCGATTTTATGCCTGCGGTGAGGATCTGTCGCATCAACCTCCTGATGCTCCTCTGCCAGATGCCGTTATTGGTGGGAGGGAGCCCTTTCTGGTGATCGGATCTGTGGCAGGAGGATAAAAGGGAAAGAATGTTGGGGAAAAAATAGAAGGCTCCGGTGTTAATTAACCGGGGCCTTTCTTGTTAAAGAGATCTTCAGGAGCATCATGAACATTAATTAATATTATTTTCACCCGGGGTTCATTCGCTCATCGTTATACTTGGGCCAATAACAGTTACTAATCATTTAACAAGGAGGAGCACATGGATGGCCAAGTCGATAAAATGAAAGGTCGTGTTAAACAAGCCGCGGGAGATCTTACCAATAATAAGCGCTTAAAAGCCGAAGGTGAGGTCGATGAACTCCGTGGCAATGTTAAGGAAAAGATCGATAGGGTTGCTGATAATCTCAAAAAGAAAGTTTAATTTTGAGAGATGGGTATGTTGCTCCAGTATGGGACTCAATAAACAGCCTTGGTTTGAAAAGCCAGGGCTGTTTTTTTTGGACCACAAAAAGAAGTTCAGATCATAAGGAGGGAAGATATGGAGAAAAAAGCTTCGGCTGTTTGGACAGGAACATTAAAAGAAGGCCAGGGAACAGTGTCGACGCAAAGCGGAGCGTTATCTAACGCGCCCTATGGTTTTAATACCCGCTTTGAAGGGGTTAAGGGGACCAATCCGGAAGAGTTAATCGGTGCCGCGCACGCAGGGTGTTTTTCCATGGCGTTATCTGCGCAATTGGGAAATGCCAATTTGAAGCCCGAAAAAATTGAGACGACAGCTACGGTCACGCTCGAAAAATTGGCTGACGGTTTTACTATAACGGCTGTTCATTTGGATGTCACAGCATCGATTCCCAGTGCTAATAACGCCGATTTTGAAAAAGCGGTCCAAGCCGCCAAATCGGGTTGCCCGGTTTCCAAACTGCTGAATGCCAAAATTAGCGTAAACGCAACTCTGCAGACATAATGACCGCATTTCACTTGCGTTCGTAAGCTGTTTTTGTTTGGGGTTGATTTGTCGGTTTTGCAATTGTCTTCTTCTGGTTTCTTCGGGTTATCGTCGACGCCATCGACCAATTTTTGAGTATGAATCTAGAGGATATTTTGATACAATTTTTCAGTCTCAAAGGGCTGTGGATTCTCTACCCCTATTAAATCCTTAAAGGTCATCCATTCCATGATTTTCACCATGATTGTTCAATTATTAGCTGGCTTGGTGACTGCATCAGGCGGCTTTTATCTGTGGCAATGGCTTTTTGGAGAATTCGCCCAGCAGGGACTTGTTTCCATCACCATGAAAACGAATACGGCCCTTTGTTTTTTGTTATTGGGCTTATGTATTCTGATGCATTTGAATTTGCCGCCGCGAAAAGTGATTGTGGCGATGGTCCGAATCATGGCCGGTGGTGTTTTTACGATCGCATTTTTGACTTTCGTAGAAAATATATCGTCATTGAATTTCGGAATTGATCAGCTTTTGGCCCACGAACCGCCTGGGGCGTTGGGTGTTTTGTATCCAAACCGGATGGGGATTCCCGCCTCAGTTTCTTTTGCTTTCTCCAGCCTTGCCATATTTTCCTTGACCACACGCCGCCCGAGGTTTTTTACAATCCAATTCTTAGGAATTTCAGTCTTGTTTATTGGTCTTTTGGGCGTACTTGGGTATCTCTACGGCGCTCGGCCTCTGTTTGATTTGGCAAGTTTTACAGCTGTGGCTCTTTCGACCGCTTTGTTGTTATGTGCACTGGGGGCGGCTCTCCTTATCAGAAATCCACAGGAAGGCTTTGTCAGGCAATTTACAACAGAAACAGGCAAACAATTGTTTCTTACCTTCTTTTTGCCGGCAGTCTTTATCGCCATCGCGACAGGATATTTACGACTGATCGGAGACCGTTTAGGTTTATATGATCCCGCCACCGGAACCGGATTAAGGACATTGATGTTTATTGCGCTTTTTATATGGATGCTCTATTTAAATGCGCGGGAATTAAATATCCGGATTGCAGCGCAAGTTTTGACGCAAAATACTCTGCGATTCTTAGTCGATCTTAATGCTGTAACGCAACCTTTAACCCATCCTAATGAAATCATGGCGGTTAGTGCGGGGATGCTGGGCGAACATATGCAGGTGGACCGGTGTGCCTATGCTCAGATTGAAAGCGAATCAATTTTTGTCATCACGGGTGATTATCCTAAGAACGTTCCTAGCATCGTCGGCCGCTGGGCTGTGGCTGATTTTGGTCAAGAATGTGAACGGCACATGCGTTCCAATCTATCCTATGTCGTTTATGATACGGACACTGATCCGAGAATCTCCCCGCAAGATTTAAACGCCTATAGGGCGACTAACATCCGGGCAGTTATTTGT
>JAEUSC010000353.1 GCA_016789035.1 Candidatus Omnitrophota bacterium | reverse complement strand
GGCGTAAAGAGGTTGCCGGACGGCCATTTTTGTATGGAACAACGAAGGAGTTTCTGGAATATTTTGGTTTAAAGTCTTTAGAAGATCTGCCTAAACTCGAGGAGTTCCCAGTTTTATCGGCCCGCGCTGAATCTTCTTCTTCGGAAACCGTTGTAGAACCGAACCAGGTCATGACGGAAGAAGAACGGCGGCAGGAAGAGTCCTTAAAAGAAAGCCTCAATGCGTTTGAACAAGCGGCGCATGCCCAACAGTCCGAAACCAACGCGGTTAATGACGCAGCTGTTTAAAGGTGGTTATGGAAATCAACGAAATAAGAAAAAAGATAGACAAGCTCGATGAGAAAATTGTAGCGCTATTAAACGATCGCGCGCAGATGAGCCTTGCCATCGGTAAAGAAAAGGCCAAAAACAATAAAAGCGTTTATGCCCCAGACCGGGAAAAGGAAGTTTTGGATCGGATTAAGGCCTTAAGCCATGGTCCTGTGACTGCATCTGCGTTGGAGGCGATTTACCGGGAAATAATGTCTTGTTCATTGTCGTTGGAAAAGCCGTTGTCTATCGCCGTCCTAGGACAAAAAGGCTCTTATACGTATACCGCCGCCCGTCAAATTTTTGGTTTGCAGGTTTCCTATTTGGGTTGCAGCACGATCGGTGAAATCTTTCAGAAAGTCGAAGATGGCGAATGTGATTACGGTGTTGTGCCGATCGAGAACTCAACCGAGGGAGCCGTGACTCCCACGTTTGACTTGCTGGCTGATTCTGAGCTGAAGATTTGTCGCCAGTTTTTACGAGAAATCAGACACAATCTTTTGTCGAATTATCCTAAAGAGAAAATCGTCAAAATTTATGCCAACGCTCAAGCATTAGGCCAGTGCCGTATCTGGTTATCTCATAACATGCCTGATGTCGGTCATATCTTTGTTGCTTCAACGACCGATGCGGCCCAGCATGCTTCCAAAGAAAAGAATACCGCTTCCATTGGTTCTTTGGAAGTTGCAGAGGAATACGGTTTGAATGTGGTAGCAAAGAATATTTATGATACAACACACAACACGACTCGTTTTTTTGTCATTGGCAGAAATGACGCGGCGCAAACGGGTAAAGACAGAACGTCCATTTTGTTTTCCATTAAGGATAAGGTGGGGGCGCTTTATAAAATGTTGGAACCGTTTTATAAGGAAAAGATCAATTTAACTAAGATCGAGTCACGGCCGTCGAAGAAAAAGGCCTGGGATTATTATTTTTTTGTGGATTTTGAAGGTCATCGTCTGGATCCCAAAGTTAAAAGAGCGCTCGATCAACTTGAAAATATGTGCAAGTACCTAAAAGTTTTGGGATCATATCCCGTCTTGGAATGAACATTACACCTAAAGAAAATATTTTAAAGGTTAAACCGTATATTCCGGGAAAACCGATTGAAGATGTCAAAAGGGAGTTGGGGCTAAAAACAGTTATAAAATTAGCATCCAACGAAAATCCCTATGGACCTTCGCCCAAGGTTTTGCGAGCCATGGCCGCGGCCTCAAGGACTGTCAACCGGTATCCTGATGGGGCTTGTTTTTATCTTCGTCATGAATTAGCGCGCCAACTGGGTGTTGAAGAAGACCAGTTAATTTTTGGCAATGGATCTGATGAGATTATAGTCCTGGCCGTGCGGGCTTATGTTGGAAAAGGCGATGAGGTTGTGATTGCTCAGCCGTCATTTCTAATTTATGAAATCGCCTCTTTACTAGAGGGTGCGATTGTCCGATCCGTGCCTCTCCGGGATTTCCGGTACGATCTGCCTGGAATGAAAAAGGCTGTGAATGCCAACACAAAAATCATTTTTATCGGAAACCCAGATAATCCCGCAGGAACATACGTTCCGCGTGCTCAATTGCTGGAGTTTCTTTCCGACCTCCGCAGGGACATCATCATCTTTATTGATGAAGCTTATTTTGAATACGTTCACGAAAAAGACTACCCTAACGGTATAGATCTTTTGCGCTCATATCCTAATGTTATTGTCACCCGCACGTTTTCTAAGATGTATGGTCTTGCTGGACTTCGAGTGGGATATGGCGTGGCAGATGCTAAAATTATCGATCACTTAAACCGTTTGCGCGAACCATTTAATGTGAATTCAATAGCGCAGGCCGCAGCCATTGCGTGTTTGAAAGACAAGGGCTTTTACCGCAGAATCGCTAAAGCCGTTGAAGAAGAAAGAATCTTTTTATACAAAAGTCTCAAATCGATGAATGTGGCTTATGAGCAAAGTTTTACGAACTTTATTTTAATAAACGTTAAGACTGACAGTTCGATTATCGCCCAGAAGTTGATGAAGCGGGGGATCATTATCAGAGATATGAAAGCGTGGGGTTTAAACCAATATATTCGCGTGACGATAGGATCCCAAAAAGAAAATCGGCTGCTCATTAAGATGTTAAACGAAGTGCTGCGTGAATCTTAAGCGTGTTGCGTTTGATTAAGATGTTTGGGCGTTGGCACAAGGAAAATAACCAGAGGAGTAAACATGATAGTTATTCTTAAGAAGGATGCAACGGAAGAGCAGGTCAAGCACATTGTGGATAAAGCGGAGATCTTGGGATTAAAGGCGCATATTTCCCGAGGAGTGGAACGAACGGTCATTGGTTTTATAGGTCCCGAAGATGTTCTGCGTATGACACCCCTGGAAGTCTTTCCGGGGGTAGAGCAAGTTATGCCTGTTTTGGCTCCGTATAAGCTTGTTTCCAGAGAGTTTAAGAAAGAGAACACGGTTATTAAAATCAACGACGATGTGACGATTGGCGGGAAAAAGTTGGTTGTCATGGCCGGTCCTTGTTCTGTCGAGGGTTTGGATGAGTTTCGTTCCATTGCAAAAAAAGTTAAGGCTGCGGGAGCCAACATCCTGCGCGGAGGGGCATTTAAACCCAGAACATCTCCATACGATTTTCAGGGGATGGGTGAAGACGGACTTAAGATCATGCGTGATGTCGCCGGAGAGTTGCGCATTGCAACCATCACGGAAGTCATGGATACTCGCCAGGTCGAGTTGGTGGCAAAGTACGTGGACATTTTCCAGCTTGGCGCCCGCAACATGCAGAATTTTTCACTGCTTAAGGAGATTGGGGCGACCCGTAAACCTGTTATGATTAAACGTGGTTTAAGCGCGACGATCAAAGAATGGTTAATGTCCGCTGAGTATGTAATGGCTAGTGGAAATTTCAACGTCATCTTTTGTGAACGCGGTATTCGTACATATGAGACAGCTTACCGCAATACCTTGGACATTAATGCGGTTCCGGTGGTGCAGAAATTATCACATTTGCCTATCATTGTCGATCCTAGCCATGGAACGGGTGTGTGGAATCTTGTTCCAAGCGGAGCAAAGGCTGCGGTTGCTGCAGGGGCTAATGGTCTAATGATTGAGGTCCATGAAAATCCTGAAGAAGCATTGTCTGACGGAGCACAATCTCTGTTACCTACAAAGTTTGATGTGCTAATGAAAGAATTAAGGGTTGTTGCGCAGGCCGTAGGAAAAGAACTCTGATTTTCTAAATTATAAATTTTCCTTTCAATGACAATTTGTGTTTAACGAGAGGATGCAATGTGTTTCGAAAAGAACTTTTTAGAAAAGTAACGATTGTTGGAGTGGGTTTAATTGGCGCTTCCATTGGTATGGCCATGCGAAAGAAAAATTTGGCCAAGGAAATTGTAGGGGTAGCAAGAAAAGATGCGACGTTGGAAGCGGCCAAAGAGCAAGGGGCAATTCATTCCGGGACCAAAAATATCAAGGACGCGTTAAAAGATGCGGAGCTGATCATTTTAGCTGCTCCGGTTAATGCAATAATTGAAGCGATTCCTGTGGTGAATGCTCATGGTAAACGGGGAGCCATTGTGACGGATGTGGGCAGTACAAAGGCACTGATTGTGGACCAGGCTCAGAAAAATTTGCATCCATCTTTTTTATTTGTGGGATCCCATCCGATTGCAGGATCAGAAAAAAGCGGACCGCAAGCGGGCAGCGCAGATTTGTTTGTTAATACGACGTGTGTCATGACACCCACCGAAAAGACAAACCGCTTGGCCAAAGAAAAGGTCAAACATTTCTGGACGCAGTTGGGAGCACACGTGAAGTTCATGCCGCCGGCTGAACACGATGAGGTTTTTGCTTGTATCAGTCATTTACCCCATGTAATGGCGTATTCTTTGGCGAAGTCTATTCCGGAACAGTATCTTTCGTACACTACTCAGAGCCTGCGGGATACTACACGAATTGCGGGATCCGATCCGAAAATGTGGAATGACATCTGTGTGTCGAATACTAAAAATATTTTAAAAGCACTGGATGAGTACGCTAAAGTTCTCGGGTCCATTCGCAAAGCCATCGTTGATGCAGATCAGCAGGGTTTAACGGATACTTTCACGCAAGCCAAAGCTATCCGTGAGCGGTTAGAAAAATCATAACCATGAATCGAATAATCATCACTTTAGACGGTCCGGCTGGAGCCGGCAAGAGCACTGTTGCTAAGCAACTGGCCAAATTGCTGAATATTTCTTATTTGGATACGGGAGCAATGTACCGTGCATTAACGTTAAAAGCATTGCGGTTGGAAATTAACATGGAAGATGAGGATGCATTAAAGAGTGTGGCGCTTAAGACCAAAATAGAGTTTGTGGATGATGGTCAAGGAGGTTTGCGCATTACGTTGGATGGCGAAGATGTCAGTGAAGCGATCCGGTCTCTTGATGTGACCAACAATACATTTTATACAGCCCGGGCCGGAAAAGTCCGTGAGATTTTAGTTGAATGGCAAAAGGCTTTTGGACGTGCCCGTTCGTTGGTTGGCGAAGGACGCGATTTAGGTACAGTCGTCTTTCCAGAAGCGACCTATAAATTTTATCTTGATGCGGACGTTGAAGAGCGCTGCCAGCGAAGGATCCGCGAGCTCAGGGCTCAGGGTAAAGTCTTTGATGAGGAAGCGCTTAAAAAGGACTTACGGGAACGCGATCAAAAGGATCTGAGCCGAGCTGTTGGCCCACTTAAGAAAACTACGGACATGATTGTTATTGATTCAACCGGGTTATCCGTCGAACAAACGGCTTACAAAATATTAGAACACATTAATTAGAAACAGTAAGAATGGAAAAATCACACATTAGAAATTTTTCAATCATTGCCCATATTGACCATGGAAAGTCAACACTGGCGGATCGTTTGATGCTTTTTGCCGGTGCGATTGATGAACGGAAATTCCGTAATCAAATGCTGGACGATATGGATTTAGAGCGTGAGCGCGGAATTACAATAAAGGCCTCGGCTGTTCGCCTGGACTATAAGGCTAAAGATGGAAAGTCTTATATTTTTAATTTGATCGACACGCCCGGCCACGTCGATTTTTCTTATGAAGTTGAGAAATCACTCAGAGCATGTGAAGGTGCCCTATTGTTAGTGGACGCTTCGCAGGGTGTTGAATCACAGACGATTGCGAACAATTATTTGGCCATTGAAAACAATCTTGAGATCCTTCCAGTTATCAATAAGATCGACATTGCCAATATTGATATTGACGATGTTAAGCGCCAGCTTACAGAGATCTTCAAATTTAGAGAAGAAAATATGGTCCTGGTATCTGCCAAGGAAGGTATCAACATTGATCAGTTGTTTGAGAAAATTGTGGATTACATTCCCGCGCCCGAGGGGGATGACACAGCACCGTTAAAAGCGCTTATCTTTGACATGAAGTATGACATTTATAAGGGGATCATTGTTTATATCCGAGTTTTGGACGGAAGCATCAAGCCGGGTGTGAAGATCCGGATGATGAATGTTGGTAAGGATTTCACCATTGAAGAAGTCGGTGTCTTTTCGCCCGGTGCTGTGCAGGTTAAAGAACTAGGGCCCGGAGAGGTTGGTTATATTACTTGCAATTTGCATGATCCTAAAGAAGCCCGAGTGGGTGATACGATTACTGAGGTGAATCGCCCTACGCAGAGCGCACTTGAAGGGTACCGTCAGCTCAAACCATTGGTCTTCTGCGGTGTTTATCCCGTCAATTCAAAAGATTATATGAATTTGAGAGAAGCGATCGATAAATTGCGTTTAAGCGATCCGAGCTTTGTATATGAACATGAAACTTCCCAATCGTTCGGTCATGGGTTTCGATGCGGTTTTTTAGGGTTGTTGCACATGGAAATTGTGCAGGAACGTTTGGAGCGAGAATACGATTTGAATTTGATTTTAACTACTCCAAACGTCGGTTATCGAGTCACAAAGAAGGAAGGTGAGGCTTATGATCTTGAGAATCCTTCCGAGCTGCCAAGTTCCAGCGATATTTCAAAGATTGAGGAGCCGTATTTAACGGTTTCAGTATTCACGCCCGTTGCCCACATGGATGGAGTTATGGAGTTGGCCAAACGCAAGCGGGGAATCTTCGTTAAAAGTGAATACGTCTCTGACCGCATGAAAATTGTTTATGATATTCCTTTGTCGGAGGTGATCGTGGATTTTAATGATATGATCAAGTCCGCCACGAGAGGATATGGGTCAATTGATTATGAATTTAAAGGATACATTTCAGCGCAGATCACAAAACTTGATATACTGATCAACGATGAGGTTTGTGACGCCTTTTCATGTCTGGTTCATAAGGACCGGGCTTATGAAAAGGGTCTCGCACTGGTTACCAAGCTTAAAGATTTAATCCCGCAGCAGTTGTTCGAGGTCAAAGTCCAGGCCGCCGCCGATGGAAGAATCATCTCCAGCGCGAGAATCAAAGCGGCCGGAAAAAACGTGACAGCCAAATGTTATGGTGGGGACATTACCCGTAAACGTAAGCTTTGGGAGAAACAAAAGGAAGGAAAAAAGAAGCTCAAACAGATCGGGCGAGTTGAAGTTCCACAGGAAGCTTTTTTAGCGGCCTTAAAAATTTGAGGTTTGATATGGCAAGAACTAAATCTGAAATGCGAGAATGGATTGAGTCCATTCTCATTGCTCTGGTTTTAGCTGCTTTTATTCGGACGTATTTTTTTCAGCCGTTTAAGATCCCCAGCGGCTCTATGCGTATGACCCTGATTGAAGGTGATCGATTGTTTGTTAATAAACTGCGGTATGGTCCTAAAGTCCTTCCCGAGTTTTTTGCTATCCGTAATCGCGAAAAGGTACACGTTCCGGAAGAGTTGGCCAAGGCCCGCTTACCAGGATTAAGTAAGCCGCAGCGGGGTGATATTATTGTCTTCGTTTATCCCGAGGACAACACACGGGATTTTATCAAGCGGTTGATTGCCTTTGGCGGTGAGACCGTTGAGATTAAGGAAGGTAAAATTTTTGTTAACGGTTCTGTTGTTGACGAGCCGCGCATTCGAAATCGTTATTACTATAATGGCGGCCCTTATGGAGAGAAGGGGGAAAAGGTTGTTGTTCCGACCGGACATTATTTTGCCCTGGGTGATAACAGCAATTCCAGCCATGACAGCCGCTACTGGGGATTTAT
>JAEUSC010000344.1 GCA_016789035.1 Candidatus Omnitrophota bacterium | reverse complement strand
CCTTCTACAGCAATGGCTTTATCCCCGGGAGAAAGGAGATTACAAACAGCGGCCTCCATGGCGCCCGTACCCGAGCATGTGAGAAGATAAATGTCATTTTTTGTCTGAAAAATATATTGAAGGCCTTCGATGGCCTGCTTTATTTCATCTTGAAATTGAGGCGTACGATGATGAATGATGGGACGACCCAACGCTTCACAGACCGACGGAGGAACCTGTGTCGGACCTGGCGTTAACAACAAATTCTTTTTCATGACGACAAACCTTTCGGACTAATTTCGATTACTTTTTAATAGAACCTATACCATCAATAACTTTATCAACCAGGCCATATTCCTGAGATTCTTGCGAAGACATAAAGAAATCGCGGTCAGAATCTTTCTCAATGCGGGACAATGGCTGACCGGAATGTTTGGCGAGAATTTTATTGAGTTCTTCTTTCATTCTCAAAATCTCCTTCGCCTGTATATGGATGTCGCTGGCCGTTCCTTGAGCCCCGCCCCATGGCTGATGGATCATAATGCGAGCATTCGGAAGAGCGAATCTCTTTCCTTTGGCTCCGGCGGTCAACAGAACAGAACCCATACTGGCCGCCTGACCGATACAAATCGTACAGACATCAGGCTTAACATATTGCATTGTGTCATAAATCGCAAGCCCAGCCGTAACAGAACCACCCGGTGAATTTATATAGAGAAAAATATCTTTATCCGGATCATCGGATTGCAAAAACAGGATTTGTGCGACAATTAGGTTCGCAACCACATCATCAATGGCCGTGCCCAAGAAAATAATTCGCTCCTTCAAGAGTCGGGAGTAAATATCATAGGCCCTTTCCCCTTGACCGGTTTTTTCGATGACCATCGGAACCAAAAATGATGCCTTTTCAATCTGTTTTTCCATTAGGGACTCCTTCTATTGATGGATAATGATATAAATTTATTATTCCCTACTGCACGGCACGCCTTCAAAGGCGCGGGATCGGTCGACGATTATTTGGCTTCCTGCCAGTTGGCTTCTTTCATGAGAAATTCCATGACTTTCACCATGACATTTTCATTCTGCTGAGCTGTAATATTTTCTGCTTTGGCAATTTCCTGAAAGACCAGATAAACACGGACATCTCGTTCTACGGCATCCTTAAGCTGCTCGCGAAGCTCTTCCAATTTTTTTGTAATTTCTTCGTGGGCCATGCCATGCGATTTGTAATGCTTCTGTGCGTCATGCAAACGATATTCCATCTGCTTTTTCAAGAGACTTTGCGGAACAATAAATTTGGAATCTTTCAAAAGGTCATCGACAATTTGCTGTTCCACATCCGAGCGACTCTGACGGTCCTTGTCCATCTGTAACTGACGTGCAAGAGCCCCTTTAAATTCTTCCAAATTAGGAAATCCCATGCCTCGGGCAAAGGCATCATCCACAACGACTTCTTTTTCTTGAGCGCCCTGTCCTTTCTTGAAAATTTCCAACGTTTTTTCAATGTCTTCGTCCGTCACTTTCGACGGTTTACGCTGGACCTTTATGCCTTTATAATTTTTCACCTTTATTTCCGGTCGAATATCCAACTTCGCGACAAAGGTGAGCATACCGTCCTTGAAATGAACATCGGTGATTTCCGGTAAATCGATGGGATCAATATTTTCTTTATGGAGACCTTCATGATAGGCCTCGGGAATTAGGCGTTTGACGGCTTCTTCCTGGACGGCTTTACCATGGGTATTTACTAAAATATTACGAGGAACTTTTCCCTGGCGAAATCCTTTTACTTTTGCAACTTTCGAAACTGAATCATAAACAGCATCCATCATTTTAGAAACTTTATCTTTCGGAACTTCAAAATAAATTTCTCGCTTTAACGCGTCCACTTTCTTTACATCGATCTTCATTTACAACTGTCCTCTCGTTTTTTGACATTATGTCAGACTGTTAAACATCGCTCACTTTGAATCCTGAAAATGAAGCTCATTCGCAGCTTGTTTCTCAGGCTAAGTCATCGGGTAAAAAACTCCCAGTAAATCCCGACTCATCACATCGTGAACTTTTCCCCCAAATAAATTCTTCGGGCCTTAGGATCATTGATCAAATCCTGGGCGGAGCCTGAAATCAATATCCTGCCTTCTGCAACCAAATAGGCACGGTCGGTAATGGCCAATGTTTCACGGACATTATGATCTGTCAGTAAAATTCCTAATCCTCGCTTTTTCAAATCCCGGATGATTTCCTGGGCTTCAGCCACCACGATAGGATCTATCCCCGAAAACGGCTCATCCAAAAGCAAAAAGGAGGGGTTTGTGACCAATGCCCGCGTGATCTCCAAACGCCGCCTTTCACCGCCTGATAACGTGTAAGCCCGGCTCTTAGCCAAATGAGATATATTAAGCTCTTCTAGCAAAGATTCAAGTCTTCGTTTTCTCTCCTGAGGACCGATCTCTAAAGTCTCCAAGACAGCCATGATATTTTCTTCCACGGTCAACTTTCGAAAAATAGAAGATTCCTGCGCTAGATATCCCATTCCAAGACGGCAGCGTTCATGAATGGGTTTCTTTGTAATGTCATCCTGATCAAAAATGATCTGACCTTCATCCGGTTGAACGATGCCCACCGCCATGTAAAATGACGTTGTTTTTCCGGCGCCGTTAGGCCCTAAAAGACCAACAATCTCCGAACGGCCTACGGAAATACTCAAACCATCAACCACTCGACGGTTGTTGTAAGTCTTGACTAAGTTTTTGGCTTCCAAAAGTCTCATATGATTTGGAGAAAATGCGATTTAAGAAAGTATTAGTTAACCCCTAATCCTTTAAAAATATTCTTGCCGCTTCCGCCTTCACTGTTTAGATCAAAAACGAGTTTGGGCTTTCCAGTTAATGTCATTTTTTGAGTCACTGCATCATAGGTCAATCGGTCAGAATAACTGATATTTTCCCCTTGCTTGACTGAGACATTTCCTATACAAACCAATTTCTTGATGCCCTTGGCCTGCTGATCAAAATAAACTTCCATTTTATCTGCTTTCAACTGACGGCCGGTTAAAATTTCGGTCGCCACAACATTCTCATTAAAAATAACCACCTGCTTTAGCTGATCCATTTCCATGGGGCCGTCCGATGTAATCGAGATATTCTGAGATGCTCCCTGTTTGGGATTGGCTGTTACATCTGCTTTGACATTTTCATGAATCGATGCGGTTTTCAGATCAGGTTGGGCGGTCATTCCTTTTCCCGTGATTTTCAATGCATCATCCGTAATTTCCACAGCATCTTCCGTTGAAACAACATTTTTATTACGGTTCCAGTTGAGCGTATCGGTAGTTACTTGAGCGCCCTGATCGGAAGTAATGACAACATCTTTTTCCAAATGAACATCCCCGCTCGCTTTGTCGATTAATCCCTTTTTG
>JAEUSC010000343.1 GCA_016789035.1 Candidatus Omnitrophota bacterium | reverse complement strand
TTCACTAAGATCGTGCGTGACAAAAATCGTTGGGATTTTAAACCGCTGATAAACAGCGAAGATTTCATCCTGCAGCTTCAACCGCAGTTCCAGATCAAGAGCAGACAGAGGTTCATCCAGCAAGAAAACTTTAGGTTTACGTAACAGCGCCCTTACCAGCGCCACCCGCTGCTTCTGTCCTCCGGAAAGTGTTTTCGGCTTGCGTTGGCTCAATTGTGCCAGATCAACCATCTTTAAGAATTCGTCGATCAATGGCTCATCTCTGCAGTCCTTTAAAGCATACCGGAGATTCTCACGCACGGTCATATTGGGAAACAAATTATAATCCTGAAATACAAAACTGATCTGTCGCTTCTGCACAGGAATATTGATACCCCGGGCGCTGTCAAACCAGACCTCTCCATCAACTTCAATGAACCCCTGCTCAGGGTTGGTTAACCCGGCAATCATCCGCAGGACCGTTGTCTTACCGACTCCCGACGGTCCATAAAGTGTCACCAATTCTTGCCCTGAAATTTGAAAGTCGACATCCAGCCTCAAAGGGCCGTGACTGGTGATGAGATTTTTTTGCGCCTTAACCGTGATCATACGATGGCTTTTGTGGCTTTCCGGTTAATCCAGTTAAGTGAAAATAAGATAACAAACGATATAACAACCAACACCCCCGAATAAACATGAGCGCTCGAATAATTCAACGCTTCCACCTCGCTGAAAATGGCAATGGAGGCCGTGCGTGTTTCTCCCGGAATGCTCCCTCCCACCATGAGGACGACACCAAATTCTCCGACGGTATGGGCAAAAGCCATCATAATCCCCGTCAACAACGAAGGCCTGATGTTGGGCAATATCACTTTCAACAGCGTTTCTCTCTCAGATTTTCCCAGCGCATAAGACGCTTCAACCAGCGATATGGGAAAACTTTCCAATGCGGCTTTAATGGGATTGACCATAAACGGCAGACTAAACAAAACTGAACCGATGACCAACCCTAAAAACGTGAAGACAATCTTGACGTGAAAATACGTTTGCAGAATTTCTCCAAGCGGCGATCGAGGACTAAACAGCAATAGAAGATAAAACCCCAGCACGGTCGGCGGAAGGACAAGCGGCATGCTGACTAACGGCTCAATAAAATATTTGATTCGCCGACGGGTAAATGCAATCCAATACGCCAGAGGAACGCCAATAACCACCAGCACAACGGTAGTAACCAACGCAAGTTTGAATGTTAAAAAAAGCGGACTTAAGTCTAAGTTCATGCGGGATTCTTCATCAATGTGACTTCGTTGGTCTTAACCAGCCATTCGACCTCGTCTTTGATTTCCAGTTTCATGTGAAGTGCGGATTGTGTCGAGATAATGGATTCAATCGATTGCTTTTTGTAATTGAGCGTGACCTTGGCCAGGATCGGGCCTTTATCAATCTTTTTGACTGTCCCAGGGAAACGATTGCGAAGACTGATCATCCCGTTTAAATTTTTGGCCAGCCCCACCTCGGTTTCTTTAAAAAGCAAGGTGACCGCGTCTTTAATTTTATAATTCAACGGAGTTTTTTTACCCTCGAGGACAATGGAGCTAAATACATCCCCATCAACGTTGACCTGAATGATGGAAAGATTATCCGATGACTCAATGTTAACAATTTTGCCTTTGATCTTATTCATGCCAACCCTTCTTACGGCAGGACATAACCGTACTTTTTGAATATTTCGGCCGCTTTTTCAGAAAATAGGAATTCAAAAAACTTCCTGGCTTCGTCCATGTGACCAGACTCGGCGTGCTTGAGAATGACCACGCCCTGAGCAATGGGTTCATACGCTTCTTGAGGAACGTCGATCCATTTGCCTTGGCCCTTCATCTGCGGCGCCATGACAACCGACTTGGCCGTAATCCCGAGATCGGCCGCCTTGGTTGTAATAAACTGATTGGTTTGGGCAATGCTTTCTCCGTAAACAAGTTTCTTTTCCGCTTGAACATATATGCCGTAATGCTTAAGCGCATTGACGGCCTGATGGCCGTAAGGCGCAGTCTTGGGAGATGCAATGGCGATTTTCTTAACACTGGGATTGGCCAATGCCTCGATACCATTGGAAAAATCCACGCCTGTCATGGTCCAAATGGCCAGAGTGCCGTACGCATAAATCTTTGGAGTGTTGAGAGCCAATCCTTCCTTTGCGAGTGTTTTGGGATAATCCATGTCGGCGGAAAGAAAGACATCGAACGGTGCGCCGTTCTCTATCTGGGTCGTAAATTTACCGGATGATCCGATGACGCCTTTGAGCTCAACTCCCGTTTCTTTCTGGAATTCGGATTTCAATTCGTCAAATGTGTATTGAAGATTTGCCGCAACGGCGACGGTTACTTCCGCCGATGCGCTAATGGTAACGGAGCATATTAGCAGTGCAGATAAAACAAGTGATTTAAGGCGCAAAAATTTCCTTTCTTATTGAGTACGCCGTGACGATGTCCGCATTCGCTTCGGCGGATCCCGGCGAAACGATGCGAAACATGACAATTTTATTAGAATTTCAAAGCCGCCTGGGAATAGACCCAATCAATATCATCGTCCGCCCCGCTATCCCTGGCAAATCCGCCGGGAAAGAAATGCGCGTATCCTGTCTCAAGCTTCAAATATTTGTTCAGGTCATAAAAAAGACGAAGCGATACTTCACTGCCCACAAAATAATCGCGTTCTCCTGTCGTCTTGGAGCGGATCACTGATCCCGAGGAGTTGTACCAG
Organism: Candidatus Omnitrophota bacterium; assembly: GCA_016789035.1. Lineage (GTDB taxonomy): Bacteria > Omnitrophota > Gorgyraeia > Zapsychrales > Fredricksoniimonadaceae > JAGNTT01. The sequence goes on along the minus strand of JAEUSC010000343.1, from coordinate 838 downwards.
GAATCGTATTTGCTTTGAAGCCAGAAAAAATCCGCCTGCGTAGTGAACCGGAATTTATCCGTCGGTGAAAAAGTCATTCCCACCTCGGGATTACGGACGTTCTGCCAGCGGAAGTAATCCAACAGACCATAAGCCTCATGAGTCGACTGATACAACGGCACAAATGTTTCATTCACACTGTCATTGGGATCTTTGTCGCCCGACGCTTCGTCATATCCCACTGTCAATTTTGGTTTCCATGCGGCGTCCCAGGTTTTCGCAACATCCGCGTGAAATGCGTAGGATTTAATTTCCCTTTTAGTCGCGGTTGCAGAACCCGAATGACCAAACTGATAAGGGGCCTCAATATCGACCACAGTCCCCGGGGCGACCGTAGCTAGCAGCCTTGCTCCCACGGTATACCGCTGAACATCATTGCTTCCTTTAATGTCTTTTTGTGTCAAAAAGTAAGTCTCAACCAGCGGCGCTGTCTTATTTTTTTGATATCCACCATAGAAACCGCTAATAAACTCCTCCTGGCGTGAATTGTTAAACTTGTCGTCGTCATATTTCATGTCCTGGCCATAGAACAAATCTCCTGACAACGCCTCATGGTGATAACGAAGAACGCCGGCGTCAAAAACTCGCATGCGATTGGACCAGGCGGGCGCGCCGATCAGCCGCCCCTTGCCATATTTTAATTCCTGCCGTCCGGCTTTGATGTCCACGTCCGTTCCCAAAATGTCGTGCAGGGCGATATACGCCTGATGCAGGTCAAAATCATCCACTTGAGTAGAGACCGCCTTGAGGCGATACCCTCCTGTCTGCGCATCCAGGCCCTCAATAAAAATGTCCATTT
>JAEUSC010000322.1 GCA_016789035.1 Candidatus Omnitrophota bacterium | reverse complement strand
GACGGGTCGGCCGGCGAGATTTATTCTGGCGATCTGCCGCTTAAGTCTCCGGAACTTCCTCATGCGTACTATACAATCCTCAAATGGGCCGATGAAATGCGCACCATCAATGTCCGTACCAATGCTGATACGCCGTATGATTCTGAAAACGCCATCAAAATGGGCGCCGAAGGAATCGGCTTGTGCCGCACTGAGCATATGTTTTTCGATACGGAAGAGCGCCGTCTGGCCATCCAGGAAATGATCGTTGCCGAGACATTAGAAACGCGCCGAACAGCATTGGCAAAGTTGTTGCCTTTTCAGACCAATGACTTCTATGGCATTTTTAAAGCGATGAACGGATTTCCTGTTACGATTCGGTTGATCGATCCACCGCTTCATGAATTTACTCCCAAAGATAACGCTGGAGTTGAGAAATTAAGCAAGGTTACCGGAATGTCTCCAGATAAAATTCGTCATCGTTGCGAACAGTTGCATGAAGCTAACCCGATGCTGGGTCATCGTGGTTGCCGCTTGTGCATCACGTATCCGGAGATTTTGGAAATGCAGATCACGGCCATTATTCAAGCCGCGATCAAGTGCCGAAAAGAAGGAATTAAGGTCCTTCCGGAAATCATGATTCCGCTGACGATGGACAAGAAAGAGTTCAAGATTCTTGAACAGCAAACACGTGAAGTTGCTGATCGCTTGATCAAGCAGGCCGGCGTGACGTTGCCATATATGGTTGGAACAATGATTGAAATTCCTCGTGCGGCCTTGCTGGCTGACCAAATCGCTGAGGTCGCTGAGTTCTTCAGTTTTGGAACTAATGACCTGACACAGATGACGTTGGGTCTTTCCCGCGACGACGCTGGTCGCTTTTTACCAACATATGTTGCAACTGAGAAGGACGGCGGTAAAGGAATTTTTAGAGAAGATCCTTTCCAAAGTTTAGATCAGGACGGCGTCGGCTTATTGGTTAAGCACGGGATTGAACGCGGACGTTCGGCACGAAAGAATATTAAAATCGGTATCTGCGGTGAACATGGCGGTGAAGCAGAAAGTGTTAAATTCTGCCATCGTGTCGGAATGAATTATGTGTCTTGTTCGCCGTATCGCGTGCCGATCGCACGTTTGGCTGCGGCTCAAGCTGCCATTGCGGATAAAAGCAAAGGCAAAACGTCATCGACAAAAAGTGTAAAGAAAGCTGTAAAAAGAAAATAAATTCAGTAGAATAGTTTTTATGTAGGGGATGGTTTTAAACCATCCCCTACAATAAGGTCTTATGGAATCTATCAAAGCATACCTCAAAGACGTCAGACCGATCCCGCTGCTTACCGCGCAGGAAGAGATTGATCTCGCCAAAAGAATCCAAAAGGGGGATAAGAAGGCTCGAGAACAGATGATCCGTTCTAACCTTCGTTTAGTCATCAGCATCGCCAAGCGTTATTCCAATTTGGGTGTCCCGTTAAGCGATCTTATTGAAGAGGGCAATATCGGATTGATGAAAAGCGTCGATAAGTTTGATCCAGACCGCGGGTTTCGTTTTTCAACCTACGCGGCTTGGTGGATCAAGCAAGGAATTTCCCGGGCCATTATTGATCAGGGGAAAATGATCCGCGTTCCTGTTTACATGAACGAAGAAATTTTAAAATACAAAAAAGCTATTGAAGAAATGACCCATAAGCTCAATCGCAAGCCTCGCTTGGGTGAGATTGCCAAGAAATTGCAGGTTCCGGTCGATAAAATCAAAGAGCTGGAAGGTTCCATTGCCAAGATGTCCAGTCTTGATGCTCCTATTGGCGAGGATGGCGACGGGCAAATTAAAGATATTATTGAAGATAACAGTATGGCCGCTCCTGACGAGCAATTGGAGATCTTCTTTAATAAAGAGCGCGCCAAAATGATTTTAACTACTTTGTCCGAGAGGGAGCGCAAGATCATTGAAATGCGTTTTGGCTTGGGCGATGGAGAAACTTACACGTTAGCTGAGATCGCCGAGAAGTTGGGCGTCTCGCGGGAGCGTGTCCGTCAGTTGGAAGAAGCAACTATCAAGAAACTGCGTCAAGTCATTAAAGATCAAGAAGATCAACACGGATAACATGCCGCCCGTCCGACGTAAACATATCTACGTTTTAATCATTCCCCAATTTCAGGATATTTTTGATTCTTATTTTGCTGGTGAGGTCACCAAGGGCGTCAGCCTTGCCGCGAGCCGTTTGAATGTGGATATTCTGATGCATATTGTCGATCGTGCAGATCATTCGGGATGGCTTGATCCAACGCTTTTGGACCGCCGTCATGTTGATGGGATTCTTTTTGCCGACATTGATCGTGATGTTGCAGTGGTTAAAAAGGCGATCGGTAAAGGGATGCCCACGCTGGTTTTGAACAATAAGCTCGATGAACCCATCAACTATATCAGTATCGATAATTACAGATCTGCCTACGATGTTGTTGAGCATTTGATCGAACTGGGACACACTAAGATTGCGACAATTGCCGGGGACCTGCATACGCAGGCTGGTCAGGCCCGTTTGGATGGATATCAGGCGGCCCTTGCCAAGCATAAGATTGAAATCCGCCCACATTATGTAAAAAATGGTGAGTTTCTCCGCACGCCGGCGCGCGCGGCCGCCGAACAATTGTTCAAGCTCAAAGAACGGCCTACGGCCATTTTTGCGGCGTCTGACGTTATGGCGCTGGAGGTCATGGATGTAGCCAAGCACAGGAAAATTAGTATTCCCCATGATCTTTCGCTGGTGGGTTTTGATAATAATCCTATTAATTTGACAGCTCCTGTCCGTCTTATGACAGTTGCTCAACCGTTAGTTGAAATGGGCCGCCTCGGTTTGGAAAGGCTTTATCAGATCAGGCATGCCAAGGCCCGGCTCCCTTTAAAGGAAGTAATTAAGCCTAAGATTGTTGATGGAAGTTCAGTCGGATCTATCAGGCATAAATAAATATTATTTGGGATTGAATTTATGAAATCAGAAGAATTAAAGAAATGTATTCGAGATATTCCTGATTTTCCTCAAGAAGGTATTGTTTTTAAAGACATCTCCACATTGCTCAAAAATAAA
>JAEUSC010000217.1 GCA_016789035.1 Candidatus Omnitrophota bacterium | reverse complement strand
TATAATTTTTTACTTCATCGCCTTTTAAAGGGGTTATGTGGTAGCGGACCGTCACTCGTTGGTTGAGCTGACGAAGTTCGGGTAATCGCAGTTTATCAAATAGTTCAGGTTGACCAACCAGAAGTATTTGTAAGAGTTTATGTTTTTCGGTCTCCAGGTTTGATAAAAGCCTGATTTCTTCCAATTGTTGTACGTTTAAGTTCTGCGCTTCATCAATGATAATTGCCACGTTGTTGCCTTGGCTGGATTGTTCTAGTAAAAATGAGTTAAGCCTTTCAGTCAATTGGAGTTTGTTGTCTGTCAAAGACTGATCAATGCCTAAATCGCGCAGAATCAATTGGAGAAGTTGAACATCCGAAAAGCTGGGGTTCAAAATAAAAGCTGTTTTGACTCGGGGATCCAGGCGGTTGAGCAATGCCCGGCAGAGTGTGGTCTTTCCGGTGCCGATTTCACCCGTCATTACAATGATGCCTTTGCGTGAGATAATGCCGTAGAGAAGATTTGAAAATGCTTCTTCATGGACCTTGCTGCCAAAGAAAAATGACGGATCGGACGTGATGTTAAATGGGCTTTCGCTGAGTTTATAGAATTCGGTATACATGGAGTGAAATTATAGCACGATGCTTTTATTCATGGAACTGATTTATCGGAGTTGGCAGATATTCACGGGTCACTACTTATGAACAAAAAAACATAACAAAATCATTGCTATCCACACAAATGAATGGTAAATTCCATTCATGAATAATCCAACCTTGCTTACTCAAAAACAAAAAGATGTTTTGTTTTTCATTTATTCTCAGGTTCGTTCCCGCAATATTGCCCCGACCATTCGTGAAATTGCCAGTCATTTTGGTTTTTCTTCGACAGGAACGGTCAGAGATTATCTCAGGGCCCTTACGACTAAGGGGTATATTCGGGTGGCCGAAGGAAAATCTCGGGCCATCGAATTGATTAGGGAAGCAATCTGTCAGATTCCAGTCTTGGGCCGCGTTCAGGCGGGGAGTCCTATCTATGCTGTCGAAGATCTCATGGGATATCTGAATTTGGACAAAATCATCTTTCCTGAGCCGGACATGTTCGCTTTAAAAGTCAAAGGGGACAGTATGATTGAGGCCGGAATTATGCCGGATGATTTTGCCATCATTAAGCGTCAGGAGTTTGCAAAAGTCGGTGATATTGTTGTTGCGATGATTGGCGAAGAAGCCACTATAAAACGGTTGATAAAAAAAGGGGAGAAGTATTATTTAAATCCGGCCAACCCGCGTTATGAACCGATTTCAGTAACCGAAAATGTGACCATCATTGGCAAATTAATAAATGTTGTCCGGGAATATTGAGTGTTCTAGCCTGCCTTTGTTTCCTTCCAGCCGTTTTACGGCATAAAATGACCATTTCATGAAAAACAGATTTTATTTTGACAATGCCTATTGGGCTAGAGTAACATGACTGGAATCTCAATTAGAAGGATGCTTTGTTTAGAAGCAATCATTGCTTATGCCTTTTCTTAAATTTATGAAACAGTTGGTTCTTGGGAAAGCTAAGGACCCTCATGATAAGACAGTTTTCCATCAGTTATCATTGATAGCCTTTTTTGCGTGGGTGGGGCTGGGGGCGGATGGTCTGTCTTCATCCAGTTATGGGCCTGAAGAGGCTTTCCTAGCTCTTGGGGAGCACCGTTATTTGGCTGTATTCGTAGCGTTACTGACAGCGATAACTGTCCTTTTGATTAGCGCCAGTTACGCGCAAATCATCGAGCTATTTCCTACCGGTGGCGGTGGGTATCTGGTTGCCAGCAAACTGTTAAATCCGAGTCTTGGTATGGTTTCCGGGTGTGCGTTATTAATTGACTATGTTTTGACGATTGCGATTTCTGTTGTCAGCGGTGCGGATGCTTTATTTAGCTTTCTTCCTCCTGAATGGCAAGCTCATAAATTGACTATTGCGCTTTTTGGCGTTTTTTGTTTGATGCTTTTAAACATGCGAGGGGTCAAGGAGTCGGTTATTCCGTTGACGCCGATCTTCCTTGTTTTTGTGTTGACCCATTTTTTTGCAATTGTTTACGCTATTAGCGTTCATGCGGGAGGTTTGCCTCAACTTGTACAGTCCAGTTGGATGGATATTCAGAGTACCAACCGCGAAGTGGGTTGGTACGGATTATTATTTATTATTCTTAGAGCCTATAGCTTAGGCGCGGGGACGTATACCGGTATTGAGGCTGTCAGTAACGGTCTGCCGATTTTAAGGGAGCCCAAAGTAGAAACAGGAAAATTGACCATGAAATACATGTCGTTTTCCTTGGCCTTTACCGTAGCAGGACTGATCATTGCCTATCTTTTATTCCAGGTGCAAAATGATCCCAATAAAACACTTAATGCGGTTTTATTTGAAACTATATCGCAATCTTGGCCTCAGCCTTGGGGGCAAGTTTTTGTTTGGATCACGTTGTTTTCAGAAGCCATGATTCTGTTTGTGGCCGCTCAAGCAGGGTTTTTGGGTGGCCCCGGTGTATTGGCCAATATGGCTATCGACCGCTGGTTTCCATCCCGTTTTTCTAGCCTAAGCGATCGTTTGGTCACCCAGGACGGTGTTCTTTTAATGGGTACGGCAGCTTTAGTCACAGTGGCTTTAACGCACGGTTCTGTTCATTTGCTAGTGGTTCTTTATAGTATTAATGTATTTATCACATTTTGTTTGTCGCAGGCTGG
>JAEUSC010000212.1 GCA_016789035.1 Candidatus Omnitrophota bacterium | reverse complement strand
CTGGTTTGTCACGCAGCAGGACGTGACCAAATGCGATAACGGAAAAAAGGACATTGCGTCTCAAGCGCGGGGGCTCTTGGAAAGTTATCCGGAAAATCCCAACCAAACCGAAGGCAATCCCAATGTCTCCTGCGCGGGGTTTATCTATGATGAAGCCCTGGCCGGTCTTGTTTTTTTATCGAGAGGGGATTTGTCCCGCGCCAAGCGCATCCTCGATTTCTTTATCACGTATAAGAATAATCATCCGGGTTTTAACGGATTCTCATTTGGATTTGATCTGAGTACCGGCGAGCCGTGGATTCAATCTCCGATTGATTATTTTGAGAATCGAACGGGTGACAATGCTTGGGTTGGTATTTTTGCCCTCGAGTATTATCTGCTGACCAAAGATGAAAATGCCTATTTGCTGGCCAGGGCCATTGCCGACTGGTTGACTTCTGAGAAGGCTCCGTCCATTCCGGCAACATTAAAAGCAAATAATATTGTTTCGCTTCATCCGGGGATGGTTCCCTTTAGTACAGCAAGTTCGAGCGATGCGGTGAAGCCTTACGCCAATTTCTCCACTGAGAAAAATTTAAGCACGGTCGCCTTTCTTAATAAGTTTAAGTTGTTCGCCGATAAACGGGCGGATTCAATCGTCGCGGTTAATAGGATCGATGAAAAAATTGAGGGGATCGCGGCTTTTCTTGGCAGCATGTGGGATCCATCGGCGCATCTTTTTAATGCCGGACAAAATTTTACGAACCGAACATGGAATACGGACACCCACAAGGTTTTGGATGTCAATTCCTGGTTTTTGCTGGCCGCTGATGTCGGGCATATTGTCAATATGACCGGACCGGATGTGAAAGTCTTTACGGATGCGATCGAACAGAATTTTGCGCAGGTGGTCGATCAGAACGTGACGGGATTTGATTTTATTGATCGGACGCAGAGACAGACGCCAGTCAAATGGATTGAAGGGACCAACGGCATGATTGTCGCTTATAAAAAACTGCTGGATCTGGCCAAGCTCTATAAGTCTGCACCTTACATTGCGCATTATCAATCCAAAGTCGACCAGCTTCTGCAGGCGAGCCAAGCGGATGTCCGGCATAAGGAGTGCTTTCGTCTGAGTCTTCCGTATACGAATTCAGCGAAATCGATTGTCGCCTATCCTTTCTGGGGGACTTATGATACATCGTTGGGAACATCGGTGGCCTCAACCGCCTGGGCCATGTTTTCGTTGTCAGGTACAAATCCGATGTATCCCACGCTGGGTTTTGATGGGAGCACGATCCCAGACATGTGCTGCGCGGCCAATAAGACCTGTTCGTCCACGAGGACAACCAATGGCTTATGATGTCCTATTAGAGAAGCGGCTCGATGAGTTAATCGCTGATCGTTCGGATTTTCATAAACAGAAAATGTTTGGCGGGCTCGGTTATCTGTTGCGGGGGAATATGTGTTTTGCGATATGGAAAGACAGTTTAATTCTGCGGCTTGGTCAAGAGCAAGCCAATAAAAGTCTCACGAGCAAGAACGCCCAGCCCTTTGACATAACCGGCCGTGCGATGAAGGGGTGGGTTATGGTCCTGCCGGCGGGAATTAAGACAGGCAATATTCTAAAGGAGCAGATAAGACTGGCGATCCAATATGTATCAACACTCCCCCGAAAATAAGAATCTTAATTTCCGCATGCCGCAAGCTCCCCGGTCCATTTTAAAGGGAAGCTCTCTTAAAGATCTGTTGGGACCCGAGGCCGTTGACTGCCTTGTTCATAATCTTTCGGCGGTTTATCCTGCCTTGGACGGACAGTCATTCCAATGTTCAGCTTTAGAAAATATTTCTTCTTTGGGTATCTTGGAGCGCGGTGTGCACCTGGCTCAAGTCATGCGCCAGCATTTGCCTGCTGTTTTTGAAGAGGCGGTAAAGGTGTTGCTCCAATCGTTGACGCCCCCGCTGACGCGAACGGATGACCTCGGTCTGGGAGTTTTTTTCTACCTGCCTCATGTTGCATTTATCGGAAAGTACGGCCTGGATAAAGAGGGGAATGGCGGCAACGATCCATTTGATATGGCGATGACGGCCCAGTATGAGCTGACAAAGCGATTCAGCGCCGAGTTTTCGATGCGTACGTTTCTTATTCAACGCCAGGAAGAAACCGTCAGCCGATTGCTTCACTGGACAAGGGATGCCGATCCTCATGTGCGGCGTTTGTGCTCGGAGGGGACGCGCCCCCGCCTGCCTTGGGCAATTCGAATACCCGCATTCATCAAAAATCCCAGGCCCGTCTTGCCGATTTTAGAAGCATTGAAAGACGATCCAGACTTGTATGTGCGCCGCAGTGTGGCCAATCACTTAGGAGATATTGCCAAAGATAATCCGGAGGTTGCATTTGGAATTTGTGAGAAATGGTTGTCGGGCGCATCTTCTGAGCGCAAGTGGCTGATCCGTCATGCGCTGAGACATCCTTCCAAGAAAGGCAATCAGATAGCCTTGAGACTGCGAAAGCTGGCCGTGAAGGATTGAACATTGATTATTCCGAAATCCTGCTGTTCTTTTGGAACCGGCGGTCAATGATTTTCCCAAAGCCCTCATTGATCTGTTTCAAATAGAGCGTTTTCCCAGAGCGCAATATCAGTGACTAGGTATTACTACGCAAAAGAGTCAGGGTCCTTGCGTGTGTACTATTTTTCCATCGATGTTAATATTTTTTTCATCAATGGAGACCTGATGTATGTTGATACGGTTAGACAGACACGCGTTAATCAAGGGAGTGATCGGCAGTCTTCTTCTTGTTGTGCTGGTCTTGATGGGATCACGAAGACTGCTCTATTTCGACGCCGCGCTCACACCGTATCTTTACGCCACGATTTTTGCCATGTTCGGATGCATTTACCGTTACAGTGTCTGGACCAGCCGCCCGCCCACAGAAACACTGTTACGCCGCAGTATGCAGTTTGTCTTTAGTCCGCGATTCTTTCATTATTTTGCCCTCGTTTTTAAAACCTTTGTTGAACAAATCATTTTGCAGCGATTTATCGGGCGGCGCAGCCCCTACCGTTGGATCATGCATTTTATGCTGGCCTGGGGATGCATGATCGCTTTTGCTGTGACATTTCCTTTGGTGTTCGGTTGGCTTCATTTTGAAAATCCTGCCGGGCACAAGGATCTTTATCAGCTGGTCGTGTTCGGATTTCCGATGCAGATCTTCAATCCTGAAGGTGTCATCGGATTTTTGTTTTTTAATGCGCTTAACTTTTGTTCGGCCATGATTATTATCGGAACGGTGATGGCATTCACACGGCGCTTTCTGCATCCGGGCGAGATGGCCACACAGACCTTTGCGGGGGATCTTCTTCCCTTGTTGATTTTGTTCGCCGTGGCGGCGACCGGTCTTTTCCTGACATACAGCAATCATTTTCTGGGCGGCGCGCATTACCGTG
>JAEUSC010000211.1 GCA_016789035.1 Candidatus Omnitrophota bacterium | reverse complement strand
AACGCTTTAATGTTTTCCTCACGACAGCTGGCATAAAGTCTGGGCTTTTGAATCTGCACGTAACCGATGCCTTCGTACTTGGCGGTCGATGTTGCAGAAATCGATTCCAGAAACTCAATTAGAACAAATTCGGTCTTTTCGTATTCCTCCTGTGCCTGCTTTAGCTCTTCTTTAAGAGCGTCGCGTTTTTCCTTGGCACTTTTGAACCTTAAGACCAAATCCTTCTCAGTTGTTTTTTCCATTTCCTTCCTCCTAACTATCTAAAATTGACTTAATGTCTTCCTTTTTTACTTTCATGCTTTGGTAACTGTTTTTTTCATTGAGGGTGACGTTGTAATGAATGCCGTCCGCGTCCTCAATGATTTGCGTGATCTTTGCTAAAACTAGAACCTTGTCATTGATCTTGAGCATTTTGGATTCCTCCTTCCTGTAAGAACCGTTTAACCTCATCTAAACTGCGACAGACCGCCGCTCGGCCTCCCGCGCTTTGAATCTTCCTAATAACAACTTCCTGAATGGGCGTCGGTTTATTGCTACCGACCTTGAGTTCTATGGCGTAAAACAAACCCTCTAAACAAATGATCAAATCCGGGATCCCAGCGGTGAACTTGTCGGCTGATTTGTAAAACCATACCGTCGGATACTCCCGCTTGAGATAATCAATGACGCGTCTTTTGAAATTTGTTTCTAACAATCGCGTAAACTGCATCCTGTAAACCTTTCTTCTTTTGCAAAACCAACAGCAACTGTTCATCAATCGTGTCGGTGGCAATCATGTAGATATAAAGGCAGTTATTTTTCTGACCAATACGGTGAATACGATCCCTGGCTTGCGCGTGTGACTCATACGAATAGTCCATGCTGTAAAAAATCATCGTTTTGCAATTAACGAATGTCAGGCCATGTGCCGCGGACTTTGGATGGGCAATCAGAAAACGCGCTTCTCCGCTTTGAAATCTTTTAATGGATGTGTCCTTATTCAGGGTTTCCGAGTAAAGAGTGGCGATCTGGTTGGAGCCGTATTTCTCACTAAGCAACCCATAGATCACATTGATCTCATGATAAAATTGAACCCAGATAATGACCGGCTGATTACCAAGTTCCTCAACGATCTCCTCAAGTTCCTTGAGTTTTGATGACTTATCGACTTCCACAACCTTGCCGTCCTCGCCATAGAAGAATCCCGATGTGGCCTGACGCAATTTCATAAGTTTGGTAAGAACAATCTGTGCGCTTATTTCTTCTCCTTCAATCTCGGTGACCAGCAAGTCGCGCATTTCTTGATAAGCCTTTGCCTCTTTTGCGCTTAATGTGACCTCACGAATCTGATCAACCTTTTCCGGCAGGTCGAGTGCTTCGCTTTTCTTAACCCAGTGGCAAACAGGATTGATTTCATTCATCAACCGGCGGCGATTTTCAGCGGAGATGACATACTTCCACCCACTGCTTAGAATTTCGTGCATCTGCTCACGGCTAACGTACCGACCGGTTGTCATGATTTCGCCGTTGCGCTCTAAATAAAAAAAGGTGTTCCGAAAAGCATAAAAGGATTTAGGTAAAAGATACGGCCGGACAAAGCTGACCTGACCCCACAACTCTGCCTCGCTATTAGGCATGGGCGTACCGGATGCGATCACGCGATAGCGGAAGTATTCCGCCATGGCAAGAAGTGTCTTTGTGGTGACACTTTTGTGGTTTTTCAGGCGTGAACTTTCATCCAATACACACATGAACTGATTACCCCTGATTAATCGCTCGATCAACGGCAGATACTTTCGGGAGATAAAGGCTTCGTAATTAACGATCACAATGTCTGGCAACACGCCTTTGATTTCCTTTATGTACCCATGGGAAAATTCAGTGAATCGTTTGATATCTTCACCCCACGCGGAATTCACAAGCGACAACGGACAGACCACCATCAATCGCAACTTTGGATTCTGCTGGCGAAGGTGCTTAAAAATCTCAAGGCCGGTCCTTGTTTTTCCTAATCCGGGGTCATGAAACAACGCACAACTCCCGCGATTACGGACGGCAAACTCGATAGCCTCTTGTTGGTGTTTAAATAAATCTTGCATTCTTGCTCACCTTAAAATTTGCCTGTAACAACCGCTGACGGTTGTACCGGCTCAAACTTTTGTAGAGTTTCTTTAACCCTTTAATGACCCTCATGATTTGCCTCCCTTAATCCGCTCGACTGCAAATCCTTGTTCGCCCAAAAACTTAATCATCAACCCTGTAAAAACCTCCGCGATATGCTCACCAATCTTGTTTGAGACATCTATGACGACCTTGTTATCTGCCGCCAAATAAGCCGCACTTAGCCTCACCTTGGCCTGACCAAAGGTGCACTCGGCAGAAAGAATCGCAAAAGCGATCTGTTCTTCTACGAACTTCCGGGTGACTTCCTTTTTGAATGTGAATTTGTAAACTGATGTCATCGAATTTCTCCCTCTATGGCATACATAAGACGTTCATCTAAAAAGTGTCGGAACTTTTTTAGCCCAAATACTCATGCAGGTTTTCTTTCTGAAATATGGCCTTTATGCGCTTGATCTCTTCGTAGATAGTGCCGCGCGGAGTTTTAAGGATTTTGCTGGCCTCCTTAATGCTCAATCCCTTTTCGCCAAGCAATTGGCAAAGTTCTTGTTGTTTTGGGGTTAGTTTTTGTGAAGTGTGGGAAATATCTATTTTGAGTTCGGTGTGAAAACGTAAATTTGTGGCGTAATTTTCATCTGTGGAAAGGGTATCTAATAAGGTAGGTGCGTCATCTTCATCCGAAAGCGGCTGATCCAAGGAATCAGTTTTTTGAGAATCTTTTCTGCGTAAACGCTCGTGGCCTTTAACAATGTCGAAAAGCTTGTTTTTAACAACCCGGGCCATAAATGTCTTTTCTGATGCTTCTGCTTCCGGGTTATACTTGTCCTTTGCATAAAACCATTGCGTAAGACATTCCTGCAAAAGATCATCAAAATCATCGGACTCTAGACATCTCCACTGCTTCTTAAAATCGTTAATCAACTTCTTTGCTATTGCGATTTCCCAGCCTTCAAATAGGCCTTTGTAGCTTGGACTCATCATGAGACATCCCCCCTTAAGGTTTTTTTTGATGTCTCTGATTGAGCCCAAACTAAGGATAGCGATTTAAAACGTCTTACAAAATCACGGAGGGCTCCGTGATTCACTTTTTCCGTCGAGTGATAAACGAAATATCAACAAGCCCCAGTAATTCCTCCTGTGTTGGTTCTCGCTTAAGGATTCCGGCCAGAACCTGCGTGTAAGCCTTAACCAACCTGCCATCGCGTATCTTTTGTTCGGCCGGTTCCAAAGGTTTTTGCTGATAAGTGACACTGGTTCGGCCCTCAA
>JAEUSC010000203.1 GCA_016789035.1 Candidatus Omnitrophota bacterium | reverse complement strand
CCTCCGCGTTTGAAATTGGCTCTGAAATTACGAAATATTTTCGCCTCCTTCCTGATGATTCTCCCCTAAAAGTTTTATATAATGCCATGCTGGAAACAAAAGATTTGAATGAAAAAAGAAGTATGCAGGATCATCTTCGGGCTTCTATTCGTCCGGGAGATATCAATGTTAACATCATGACGAAATTGGACAGAAACAATTATGGACAGGACAAGAAAGAACTTCCGCAAGAGTTTTCTGACGCACTTTCAGCTTTGCGCGGATATGCGCAAAGCACTTTGAATTCTGCTATTGTTTTTTCCGCGGGGTTCAATCGCCGTCTATATTCCTATATTGAGGAATTTAAAGATTTCTATGCAGACACGGCTGGCTTTATTCAAAAGCGGGTGATTATTAAGGTCAGTGATTATCGATCCGCACTCATTCAGGGGCGTTTCCTGGCGAAGAAAGGGATTTGGGTTTCGGAATACAGGATTGAGTCCGGACTTAATTGCGGCGGACATGCTTTTGCAACCGACGGGTTCTTGATGGGGCCGATTTTAGAAGAATTTAAGGCAAAACGTCAGGAGTTGGTTCAAAGTCTGCATACCATTTACAATGAGGCGTTGAAACTTAAGAATAAAATTATTTTTTCGAATCCTCATCCTATTCAGGTCACAGCGCAGGGGGGAATCGGAACTTCCAATGAAAACCGGTTCTTGCTGGATTACTATGAGGTCAATTCTACTGGATGGGCAACTCCATTTTTACTTGTTCCTGAAGCGACGAATGTTGATCGGGAAACACTTGAGAAACTTGCAGCGGCCACGCAAAAGGATTTGTATTTGAGTCCTGTTTCGCCATTGGGTGTGCCCTTTAACAATCTTCGCCATTCGCAGAGTGATGAAGAACGTGATCGCCGCATTGAAAGAAACCGACCGGGCAGTGCCTGCCCCAAAGGATACTTGGTTTCTAATACAGAGTTTACGCAGCAGCCAATCTGCACAGCTTCCCGCCAATATCAGAAATTAAAAATAGATCAATTAAATCATAAGAATATGGATCCTTTTGATTTTAAGAGTGAATTAGATAAAGTACTTGCGAAATCATGTATTTGTAATGATTTGGCGGAAGGTGTTTTTGTTAAATATCAGATGGGGAATCCCGCCCAGAAAAGATTTTCTGCTGTCTGTCCAGGGCCAAATTTGGCCTATTTTTCCAAGGTTTGCTCCTTGCAGGAGATGATTGATCACATTTACGGACGGTGCAATGTTTTAAATGAAACCTACCGGCCGCATATGTTTGTTAACGAATTGAAAATGTATGTGGATTATTTCATTAAAGAAGCCACAAAAGAATTGTTAGAGCCCACCGAAAAGCAATTTGCATATTGGCAGGAATTTTATCAAAATCTGATGGAGGGGATTGTTTATTATCAGAATCTCTTTCCCCAGATGGCCAATGAGTCGGTCGATTTTCGCGTAAAGATGTTAAAAGAGGTTGAGAACTTCAAGCAAAAAGTTACGGAGTTCTTTGGTCCTCATTTGAAGTTTGCCGGTGTCTGCCAACCATCTGCCGTATCTTAATCACTAAAAATTTTATTGGTCTAAAGATCTACGCCTTGTGTCGGCTGCCGTGTACGAAATTGTTTTCCGGCAGGCTTGAAAGGAAAATTGCTCGTCAGAAAATGAAGACATTCGAGATTAATCGTTGTTGGCTTGATTTCAAGAACCATCCGGGAAGATCGCTCGAAAAGGGCTTATAGTTCTGGATCTGCCAAATGAGGTTCCTGTGGGGATTTATTATGAACTGGGGAACCGACGGACTGGATTTAGAAGCGTGTCCTAATAATTGTGGAAAAGTTTCTCGTAGTTAGACGAAAAACTTTTTATAATAGTTTTTATTTTGTCTGGATTTTTATTTTGTCAATTTAAGGAATCACATGAAGAAAGTTTTCCAATCCATCAGGACGTACACGCTGCGAGGTGCTCTAGCCGTCACGCCATTGGTTCTCACCTTTCTCGTATTAAAAATTTTGTATGAGATGTTAGATAGAAGTATTATTGGGCAATTGGGCCCCATACTTGGTTTTGAAGTTCCAGGTCCATGGATCGGCATTGTGGTCTTGGTGGTCTTGCTTTACTTTGTCGGAATCATTACCAGTAATGTGATCGGCCGTCAGCTCTTTCATGTGATTGACCATATTTCTATAAAAATTCCCATCGTAAAAACTGTTTATCAAGTTGGCAAGCAGTTGTCCAGTTCACTCTCTCCCTCCGAGAAGCAATCTTTTCAAAAGGTTGTTTTGCTGGAATTTTTTCATGCCGGTGTTTGGACCGTCGGATTTATTACCGGCGTTATGAAAGAGCGTGAGACAGAGGAAGAGATTTATAAGGTTTTGGTGCCGACCGTGCCTAACCCGCTAAGCGGATATATTGTTTTTGTAAAAGCTTCGCAATTCATTGATCCTAAATGGTCAGTGGAAGAAGGAATTAAAGTCGTTCTTTCAGGGGGAATTATTGGCCCGGAACGGATCAGATAAGTATGGATATATCGGCGCTTATTTTAAGCATTTTGGGATTGTGTGTTTTTGAAATCGTTTCCAGCCTCGATAATGCGGTTGTTAATGCGGACGTTCTTTCAACCATGAGCGCCAAATGGCGGAAATGGTTTTTGGTGTGGGGGATTTTCTTTGGCGTCTTTTTGGTTCGGGGCCTGCTTCCATGGCTTATTGTGTGGATTTCCAATCCGGCCCTGGGCCCGGTGGGAGCCTTGACGGCTTCCTTCAGTAACGATCCCCGGGTGGCGGCATCCTTAGAAGCTTCGTCTCCGATTTTGCTTGTCGGAGGCGGATTATTTTTAATATTTTTGTTTTTTCATTGGCTGTTTCTTGAGCAGAAAAATTTTGGACTCGTGCTTGAAAAGCAAATCAGCCGCCAGGGGGCCTGGTTTTATCCGGTTGTTTCAGTTATTTTGGCGGTTGTTATATGGCTGGCCATTAAGAAAGATCCCATGATGGCCTTTGCTGCTTCCCTGGGCGCCAGCGCCTTTTTCATTACACATGGATTTAAAGAACATGCCGCCCGCGTTGAACTGGAAATGAAGGACAATAAGGACATGTCGGATATCAGCAAGCTGATTTATCTGGAGATTTTAGATGCCACGTTTTCCATTGACGGAGTGATCGGTGCATTCGCATTTACCATGTCAGTACCGATTATCATTATCGGCAATGGCTTGGGCGCCATTGTTGTTCGAGAATTAACGTTACGAGGAGTGGATCGGATTCGGAACTATCCTTTCTTAAAAAATGGAGCCATGTATTCCATTTTCTTTTTAGGGATCGTGATGCTGGCAGACAGTTTTGGTGTGCACGTGCCTCATTATTTTGCCCCGCTCATTACATTTGGCGTCATCGGATTTTTTCTTAGGAAGTCTATTCTTTTTCAGAAACGTTCTCAGAAGGCTGTTTAATACCGGTGATGAGCATGCAAACATTCTTGTTTCGTGGAAATATTCCACCCGTGCCTTCAAGAATACGAGTGCAACGCGGACTCGAAAAGCAGTGATCGGACGTTTTCAAGGTAAGGTGAAGGCCATGTCCGGGCTTTGCGGAGAGTACGATGTCCTTTAGATTTTTGATCTTCCTGGGGTTGAGCAGGTGACCAAGGTTTCGGTGGAGGTGCGATGCTGGCCGGTTCCATCAACGCTTTTGAAAAATTGATTCGAGGTTTAGAGACACATGACAGCACCGGTCCATAATCCCGCCCCCTGGGTTCGTCTCGGCGAACTGATTGATCTTGGACATGTCAATGCCATTAATTCGCTTTTAAATAGTATTTCCGCTTCCGAAACAGCCCGCGCCGTCAGCCGGTTGGATGCCAAACGCCGCAAACGCCTGTTGGTCTTGCTAAAGCCGACCGATGCGGCCGATGTTCTTCAAGACCTTCCGGATGAGCAGGCAGCTGACCTGATTGAAGGGATTACCCCGCACCAAGCCGCCCAAATTGTGGCCGAGCTTCCCACCGAAGAGCAGGTTAATATTCTTTCTGATGTTCATGACCAGGGGGTTGATGCCATTCTGGGGGATTTACCGGCCGATGACGCGCGCGTCATGCGGGAGCTGTTGCAGTATCCGGAGGATAGTGCCGGCGGAATTATGAGCCTGGAGTACGTGGCGTTTCGGGAAGGAATGACGGTCGGCGAGGTTCTTGATGATCTGCAGAAAAATGCCAACATCTATTCCGATTATCATGTGCAATACAGTTACGTGATTTCCGATCAAGGATTTTTGAAAGGTGTTTTACGGATGCGGGATCT